>CAMNNY010000134.1 GCA_946546175.1 uncultured Bacteroidales bacterium | reverse complement strand
CGAAGGCGCCAAGACCATCTCCTTTATCTACGACTCCGACATCGCTCCCGTGCTTGCCGATGTCAAGATGTCGTTCGGAGCCAAGTTCGAAGGAACCGATCCCACCAAGACCCCTGTCGGCTACAGCACGACCACTCCTACGGACATTACCGTAGTGGCTCAGGACGGAGTGCACAAAGCGACTTACTCAGTGTCCATCAGCGCTCCCGACGTCCTTTCAAAGGGCATGCGCTACGGCAGCGAGAAGTTCCTCTGGTCGGTCAACACCTTTGAGCTCGGAGTCGGCGACGCCCTCCTTATGGGCGGTATGGCAGCCCTCAAGGACCACATCGTGCTCAACACCCGCGACCAGGATCTGGTAGTGCTCAACGCCGAGACAGGAGCCAAGGAAGGCACCATCGCCCTTCCTTTCAAGAGCAATCTCTCCAACTTCTACTGTACGGCCGACAATGCCGACCATATCCTCGTGTGCAACCTCACCCCCAACGACGGCAATGTGTTCAAGATCTGGCGCATCGACGGAATCGCCGGCACTCCCGTCTCGTACCTCGAGTTCGATGCGGGCGGCGCTTCGCTTGGACGCAAGATCTCCGTCTACGGCGACATCGACGGCGATGCCATCATCACTGCGCCGGTCTACCAGGGAACCAACTCGTTCTACCGCTGGACCGTCACGGGCGGAACCCTCAACACTACCCCCGATCTTGTGACGATCGCCCAGGCCGACATGAGCCTCTGGAACTACAACTGCGATGTTGTCTACACCAGCGCGACCGACGTGACCGCCGACTACATGATGTCGGCTTACTCCGCCCTCACCAATGTGGATTCGGGCAACCGCTACCATTTCTGGATGGACGGCAAGAACAACACTGTCCGTTATCACAGCCCCGGCTACAGCGTCAACTGGGTGCCCAATGCTGTCGATTACGTAGTCTTCAACGGTGTCGGCTTCATGCTCTCGATCACCATCAACGGCTTCGACTGGGGTGCGGACGATGTCGTCTATCTGTACGACCTCAGCCAGGACAACCTCGACGAACCGGCATGGGAGAGCGACAAGGGTGTCTACGGATCATGGGCTAACCAGTCCAAGAAAAACGCCAACCAGACCGGCGACGTTGCGCTCCGTGTTTCCGACAACGGCGTATTCATGTATGTCTACTACCTCTTCACCGGCGGTAAGGTAGGCAAGGTGCAGTTCGACTGCCTCAATATGTAAGGAATGAGAAGATATTTGCTGATTATTGCCGCGGCCCTCTTCGCACTTTCATCCTGCGAGGACGACTCCGGCCGCTACAAAACCCCGGAGTGGCAGATTCCGGACAGTCCGTCTACCCCCTCGACTCCCACCGATCCCGCAGACACGGGCGGTGAGAGCGGGGAGAAGCCGACGGACCCCGTCGTGCAGACCAAGCCGTTCTACATCTGGATCGACGCCGCGGCCAATTTCCCTGATTTTGCCAACTCCAAGGACAATATCAAGCGCGACCTCCAGCTCGCCAAGGACACCGGCTTTACCGATGTCGTTGTCGACGTGAGGCCCACAACGGGCGATATCCTGTTCAAGTCGACCGTGGGCACTCCGGTAGAGTACCTCGGAGCGTGGACTTCGACCGGCTATAAGAAATTCACCCGTACGGCTGACTGGGACTATCTCCAGGCCTTTATCGACGCCGGCCATGAGCTCGGACTTCGGGTCCATGCCGCCATCAACACGATGGTGGGTGGCAACAAGACCAGCCTCGGCGCTCAGGGACTCCTCTACCGGGATGCTTCCAAGAAGGACTGGGCTACCTGCTACAACCTCCAGAGCGGAATTACCAACGCGCTCGACGCCGGCGAGAGCACCCTGTTCTTCAACCCCGCCAATAAGGAGGTGCAGGAGTATCTGCTCAGCCTGCTCTCCGATCTTGCTTCCTACGATGGGCTCGACGGAATCATTCTCGACCGCTGCCGCTACGTAGGCCTTCAGACCGATTTCTCCGAGGATTCTCGCAAGCAGTTCATGGACTATCTGGGGATCATCTCGATCGACTGGCCTTCGGACGTTCTCCCCGCCGGGACTACCTATTCGACTCAGCCCTCCAAGAAGCCCAGATACTACAAGCAGTGGCTTGAGTGGCGCGCCAAGGTGATCCACGACTTCGTTGAGAAGGCTTCAGAGACCGTCCACGCCAAGAACTCCTCCGTCAAGTTCGGAGTGTATGTCGGCGGCTGGTATGCTCAGTACTACGACGTGGGTGTCAACTGGGCAAGCCCCAAATACAACACCTCGGCATACTACAGCAGCTGGGCGAGCGCAGGCTACAAAGAGTTTGGTTTTGCCGACCACTGCGACCATATGCTGATCGGAGCTTATGCGAGCCCTGGTTCCGTCTACGGCAACTCGGAGTGGACCATGCAGGGCTTCTGCCAGCTTGCCAAGCAGAAGATCGGCACTGCCTGTCCGATAGTGGCAGGAGGCCCCGACGTGGGTAACTGGGATTCCGAAGACAAATATACCCAGGAGCAGGAGAATCAGGCTATCGTGAATTCGGTGAAGGCCTGCTATGACGCCTGCGACGGCTACTTCCTCTTCGATATGATCCACCTAAAGCAGGCGGACCAGTGGAGATTTGCAAAGCAGGGAATAGACCAGGCCCTGGGAAAGTAAAGCATTTGTTAATTTTACATTTGGTATTAAAAAATTTTACTATCTTTACAGATGATTTGAAAATTCCAAAACCAACTAACCAATATTTATTAACCAACAAAATCTTATGAAAAAGAGTCTATTAATGATTCTCGGTGCCGCCCTCCTCATGGTAGGTTGTACCAAGGAGCTTGAGACGAAGGTCGCCGACCTCCAGACCAGGCTTGATGCAATTGAGCAGCAGGTAGAAGCCAACAAGGCGGCTATCGCAGAGCTCAAGAAGGCTGATTTCGTCTCCAGCGTCGCCAAAATGCCCGGCGATGCAGGTTGGACAATCACCCTCTCCAACGGCCAGGAACTTGCCCTCTACAACGGCAAGGACGGAGCAAACGGTAAGGACGGAGCAAACGGTGCAGCCGGAAAAGACGGCGACGCCTTCTTCCAGAGTGTCACTATCGAAGGTGACGTGGTTATCTTTACCCTCACCGACGGTACTGTCATCACCGTTCCCTACGTCGTTGAGTTCGCTCTCGAACTCCTCTCCGACGAGACCGTGATCGCAGCAGGTGAGACCACCGCTATCCCTTACCGTATCAAGGGCGCCAGCGCTGACACCAAGGTTTATGCAGTAGCAGGCGGTGAGTACACCGTCAAGGTAGACGAGGCTAACAATGCTATCCTCATCACCGCTCCTGCAACCCTCACGGCTCACAACGTCATTGTGATGGCAGACCGCGGCGACGGCAAGACCTCCGTCAAGCAGATCACCATGGCAGACCAGACCCTCAAGGCTGAGATCACCAACGCTCACGTCGCATACTTCTGGGCCGACTCCTTCACCATGAAGGTCGCTGCCAACGTGAAGGCCACCATCACCTCCGACGTATCTTGGATCACCTTCCAGGGAACCAAGGCAGTCGAGGAGTACGAAGTCGCCGTCAAGGTCGCAGCTACTCCTTCCTGCAAGACCCGTGAGGGCCATGTCTATGTGAAGGATCCCGCAGGCAATGTCATCAAGGACATCGTCGTCGCTCAGGGAGGATGCCCCGTATTCTTCCTCAACAACGTTAACGGTTATGCCACATGGGCAGATGCAGCAGCCAAGCTTGCTACCGCTACCGCTGACGGTAAGGACATCGCAGCAGACGGCTCCGTTACCGTTGTCGTTTCCCAGGATGCAGACATCGACCGTATCGTTCTCCCTGCCAACGACGCTATCAAGTCTCTCAGCGTGGTGGCCCGCGGAATCGGTGTTCCTCAGGCAGATCCTACCAAGGTGTTTGTCAAGGCAGTCACAGTTCCTGCAGGCATCCCCGTCAAGATCGAGAACCTCGTTATCCGTCCTCAGGGCAAGGAAATCATTGAAGGTGTCAACAACGGAACCAACGGTACCGCCCTCCTTCTTAAGGACGCAGGTGAGTACAACCTTACCGTCAACAACGTCATCTTCGACAACTCCAACGAAGAGTGGAACGGCGCAAACGGCAACGGCCACCAGCCTTCGGTAATTTTCGCACCTTCCAATACTAAGGGTGTAGCTACATTCAACGCATGCCAGTTCACTACCGGCGTTCAGCGTCTCGCCCAGGTTTGGGGAACAGGTACCAAGTATGTGTTCGACGGCTGTACTTTCAAGAACGACGCCAGCGCATACAATATCCGTATCTACGAGTCTGTCGATCTTACTATCAAGAACAGCTTCGTAGACGTCGCCGGTGACTTCGTCAATGTAAGGACTGCAGATAACGTGGTTACTCCTGCAGCTAAAGACGGCAAGACAATCGACGATACCAACACCTATACAGACAGGGTTGTCAATATCTACACCGGCTCGCAGGCCGCTACTCCCGGCGAAGGCAACAAGCCTAAGGGCAATGTCTTCTGCAACGGAATTCCTTATGAGACAGTTTCCGCAGCTCTCGCAGGAGCTCCCAACGGTGCAGTCATCACCATCGCCGAGGGCGAGATCGACGACAACATCAAGATCCCTGCAGGCAAGACCTACACCATCAAGGCAGCCGAGGGCGCAGTCCGCGACCAGGTTATCATCAACGGTAACATCGAGGTAGCAGGTTCGCTCAACATGAGCGGCGTTACCCTCAAGACCAAGGCAGGCGTTACCAACAGCGAGCTTACTGTTTCCGATCCTAATTCTGACTGGTTCAGGTGGGGTCACAACTACCTCGCACGCGTCGAGTTCCCTGCTTCCAACGTAGTCTTCGACAACGTCCACTTCATCGCTACTGACGATGTTGCCGAGCTCGCAAGCACCATGTCCATGATCTGGATCTCACAGGCTACTGGCGTCCAGGTTCTCAACTCTGTCTTCGACATCTCCGCAGTCGGTGCATACTGCCCCAACCAGACTCACGCAGCTGAGGTTGTCTTCCGTGGCAACGTATTCAACGGCGTAAGCCGCAAGGGCTGGATTCTCCGTGTAATGGACACCACCAACATGACTATCGCCGAGAACGACTTCGAGGATTCCGAAATCGCTGTTCAGCTCTACAATAACGGCGATGACAAGTTCAAGGGTACCGCTATCTTCGGTGACGGCAAGGAGGACAACAACATCTATGGCCCTGCAATCCAGAAGGCTATCGACAGCCCTTACACCTGGAGTGAGTATGCTTTCATGGGCACAACCGTGAAGCCGAGCACCCTTACTTACAATGCTCCTACCACCGCTCCCGCAAAGGATCCTGAGCTTGCTCTTGTCTGGAATCACATCGACGATGCAGAATGGATGGCAGGCATTGATATCGCCAATGTCCGCAACTTCACTATGAACGACAAGGGTATCTATCTGCCTCAGACAGGCGGTCACATCTACACCCTCTCGCTTGAGAATGGCTCGCTCGTCAAGGACCAGGAGGTTGAAAGTACCGGTGGTCACTGGCCTGGCTACTGCGGCGCAGCAGCTCTGGAGGACGGTACCATCGTTCTTGCTTCCGGAGCCATCAATAAGGGCGCACACTTCAAGGTCAGTACATATGATGGAGCAAATCTCACCACTGTCGCAGATTTCGTTAACGACGGGACCTATCGTCTTGGTGACCTCATCACTGCAACCGGTACTAAGGACAATATGACAGTTTATGCTATTGACTACAAGAAGGGCAATGAGAATACCGGTCGTTATCTTGCATTCAACTACACCGGAGAGGCCCTCAAGACCTTCACGGATTCTGTCAAGATTTCCGGTTTCCCCTCAAATGCCAATATGGCTGAGATGACTCCTTTCGCAGATGGCAAGTACTATGTCCAGCTCGAAGGTGGCAAGGACGATATGATCCTTACCGACGGTGCAGAAGGTGCAACAGCAGCTGCTATCACCCTCGGTGACCTCAACTCCGATGTCAACAAGAGGATGACCCGCGGTGCCAAGTTCTTCACCGCTGGTGGACGCCACTATATGGCATTCCTTGAATTTATGTACTATGACGGCGGCAACGGTCGTGGCGCAAGGGTTCACGTCTATGCACTTCCTACCGGCGATCCCGAGAAGGATCTCGTTGGTGCGAAGGCTATCCTTACCTATGAACTCCCTTCCAATAACAATTCGGGAAATGCTTGCGCAAGCCTTATGGTGACCAAGGTTGGCACTAAGGTTTATCTTGGTGTTGGTCTCAGGAGTGCCGGCGTTGCTCTCCTCGAGTTCAAGTACTAATTCTTGATATTGCTCAAAAATTGAGGGCGGCCCTTGGGGCTGCCCTCTTTTTTTGCTAAATTTGGGGTAAACTAACAGACCAATGAAAAGATTCTTTTTTGTCCTTGTCTCGATTGTCTGCGCAGTGTCCTGCGCTCAGAATGTAGATGTGCTCGTGGTCGGAGGCGGAGCTTCCGGTACCGCAGCCGGTATCCAGGCAGCCCGTATGGGGTCGAAGACGTTGATCGCCGAGGAGACTCCCTGGCTCGGCGGCATGCTGACCTCGGCCGGTGTGTCCGCGATCGACGGCAACTATCGCCTTCGCGGCGGACTTTTCCGCGAGTTCACCGATGCGCTCGCCGAGCATTATGGCGGTTACGAGAACCTCAAGACCGGTTGGGTGAGCAACATCCTCTTCGAACCGAAGGTAGGGGAGGCTGTCCTCGAAGATCTCGCTGCCGGCGAGAGGCTTCTGAGCGTTCGCAAGGGGCTCGTGTTTGAGAGTGCCCGCAAGCTTTCCCGCGGCTGGGAGGTTGCATTTACCAACGAAGCCGGCCGTGAGGTTAAAGTCCGCTGTAAGGTTCTGATTGACGGTACGGAGCTGGGTGATGTGGCCAAGGCTTGCGGTATCGCTTACCATATCGGCTTCGATCCGCGCTCTTATACCGGCGAGGAGATGGCTCTCGAAGAGGGCAACGATATAGTTCAGGACATGACCATGGTCATGACCATCAAGGACTATGGTCCGGATGCAGATATGACTATCGCTAAGCCGGAGGGTTACGACGAGAAGCTCTATGTCAACTGCTGCGAGAATCCGCTCAACGACCCGTCGATCTCCAAGGGCCAGCCGCTGTGGTCGCCCGAGATGATGCTTTCCTACGGCCT
>CAMNNY010000133.1 GCA_946546175.1 uncultured Bacteroidales bacterium | reverse complement strand
CTCAAGCGACTACCTGCATACCCAAATGCGTCGGTAGTGTGAGCGGACCTTCACTATCTTGCCGTTGATGAGGCGCCAATGCGCCTTCACTTTGACAAGTCTGGGAGCTTCAAACTCTAAGTCGAAGTTCACCGTCAACTCAATAACCTGTTTCATATAATAAAGTGTTAAATAATTGGAGATGTTGAGGAGGGTATAACTTTACTCCATCAGCCCCTTTTAGGACGGCGAAAGGCATTTCAGTTGGGTCTGAAATGCCTTTGGTATTTAACACTTTCCGCCAAAGCGGACTTTATTATATGATGCTACAAAGGTAATGATTATTCTTGAATCTCAAAGAAAAAATGAATAAACCAATCTGACTCATTTTAGACGGTGAAAGGCATTCAGTTGGGGCAATTCTGCGCTTCCGAGGACCAGAGGGTGTCTGAGGTGATGAGGAAGGCGCGGAGGTCGGGGTGGGAAGAAAGGTAGTCGCGGGAGGCGTCGAAGCCGATCACCATAAAGATGGTGGCGAGGGCGTCAGCCTCGGCGGCGGCAAAGGTGTGCTCAGCGGCCCCGGGGGTGATGACTGTTGCGCTCAGCAGGTCGTGATGCACAGGGTAGCCGGTGCGGGGGTCGATGGTGTGGGAGTATTTGCGACCGTCGCGGATGTAGAACTTGCGGTAGTTGCCGGAGGTGACCACGCCGTAGTCGCCGCCGTCGGAGGTCCAGACCTGACGGATGTCCTGGCCCGGGCGGTCGTTGCCGTCGACGGGGTTGTCGATGCCGATGCTCCAGCCTTTGCCGGAGGGGTTGAGCCCGCAGCAGCGGATCTCGCCTATGTCGACGAGCATGTCGGTGACGCCGAGGGAGCGCAGCATATCGAAGACGAGATCGCAGCTGAAGCCCTGGGCGATGGCGTTGAAGTTCAGAACCGGAAGGGGGCCGGAGGAGGAGAGAAGGTCATGGCCCGTAATTGGACGGCCGGAGGAGGCGAGAAGGTCACGGCCGGTAATCGGGCGACCGGAGCGGCAGAGGCTGTCGACCGCATCGGGCCCGATGAGGCGGGAAGTGCCGCAGGTGGCGAGCGTCTTAGCCACGAGGTCGTCCGAAGGCATTTCCCCGGAGGTGAAGCCGAAGCCCCAGATGTCGAAGAGCGGGCCGCTCGCAGCATCGAAGGCGCCACTGCTCCGCTCCCACATCTCGTATGAAAGGCGGTACGCCTGACAGAACATAGGCGTGAGGACCACGGTGTCACCGCGGTTGAGCTTCGAAAGCAGGGAGTTCTTGTTGTAGCCTGAAAGCGTGAAATCAATTTCTGCCAGAAGGGAGTCGACGAGCGACTGGACCCGTGCCGGGCTGGTTCGGGCGCCACGGTATTTGACTGACCATGTGCCGCCCTGTGCATAACCTCCAACTTGGTAGTATCGGCGGTCGGTGCATGAGATGATGGCGAGCAGTATGGCGAAGGCGAGTGATAAGCGAAGAAGGCGGTGCATCTGGCAAAGTATTTGTACAAAATTACGGGAATTTTCCGCAAAAATCTGCATCTTTGTACGATTTAACGACTTTTCGCTGATGAAACTATACAGAATCATACTTATTGCCGGACTGGCAGTGCTTTCGGCAGTCTCCTGCAAAGAGAAAGAAGACAGCACATCGACACTCAAGTCGATGACCGGAACTCTCAAGCTGACACCAATCGAGGCTTACTCAAACCCCGGAGACAGCTATACCGTCGAGGCGTCCGGACTGTCTCTGGCTGAGAGCGAAAAAGAATCTTCGCTTGAAATCAAGTATGTATTCAAGATTGGTTCGGAAGCGGCAGATACAAGCTCAAAGGCAATTGTAAACATCCCCGACACCCTCGGGACATACACTGTTACCGTTACAGCCTATGCTGCAGGGTATGCCACCAGATCTTCTACTCTGAGCACCATAGTCGTCAGCGAAAAATCACTCACTGAACTCGGCTGGGAAGGGGATCCCGATTATACCGACCCGCGCGATTCGAAGGAGTATTATACCGTAACAGCCGGCGGCAAGACATGGCTGGCTCAGAACCTTGCTTATTTCGAGAAGGACGCCGAGGGTAATTACACGCTCGGAAGGCCTTATCTCTCTGCCTCTGCGACTGAAGACATAATGGGCGGATTCTACAACTGGACTGATGCCCAGGCCGCATGCCCTTCGGGCTGGCGCTTGCCGACTCCGGAAGAGTTCGATGCTCTGGGGACCGCCGCAGGAGCCCTCATGGTCGATGCATACTACAACGGCTCACGCATGTGGGAGTTCTGGCCAGGCGTTAATGTCACCAACTCCACGGGCCTGGCCTTTCTGCCTTTCGGCTATGCGACCATCGTGGACGACGAGTATACCTTCTACGGCATCAACGACTATTGCTACTTCTGGGTAGACAATTCCGGATCCCCGATGTGTCGTTCGATTTACGTCAAGGATCCGGATATCAAGGTCTGGGATTCTCCCAGCGCTACGGATTTCGCCGCTCAGGTGCGCTGCGTCAAATAGCTCTTACAGCGCTTTAGCGATATTCATCGTATCGATGGCAATCATCAACTCCTCGTTGGTGGGGATCATTGCGACCTTCACGCTTGAGTCGGGAGCGGAGATGATGGCCTCGTCGCGTGCGGCGTTGGTTGCGGCCTCGTCCATCTTGAGCCCCATATACTCGAAATGCTTGCAGACTGCGAGCGGGAGCCATGGATTGTTCTCGGCGATGCCGGCTGTGAAGATGATCAGGTCTACTCCGTTCATCTCTGCGATGTAGCCGCCTACGAGCTTGGTGATGTGGTGTACGACCATGTCGCGGACGAGCTGCGCGCGCTCGTCTCCCTGCTCGGAGAAGGTGACCATGTCGCGCATGTCCGAACTCTTCTTCTGCAGTCCGATAAAGCCCGACTTCTTGTTCATGATGTCGGTCATCTCGTCGGGAGTGAGGCCTTCCTTCTTCATGATATAGGGCACGATGTTGGCGTCTATCGAGCCGCAGCGTGTTCCCATGATCATGCCCTCGAGGGGCGTGAATCCCATGGATGTGTCGATACTCTTGCCATTGAGGATGGCGGTGACGGAACTTCCGTTGCCGATATGGCAGGTGATAATCTTGCTGTTGTTAATGTCGAGTCCGGCCTTGAGGGCTCCGCGGCGGCTCACATAGAGGTGGGATGTGCCGTGGGCGCCGTATCGGCGGACGCGATACTTCTCGTAATACTCGTAGGGAAGGGCGTACATATATGCCTTGGGCTCCATGGTCTGGTGGAAGGCGGTGTCGAATACCACAACCTGGGGGACCTTCGGAAGTACATGCTGCATGGCACGGATTCCGAGGATATGGGCGGGGTTGTGGAGCGGGGCGTAGTCGCAGCAGATTTCGATCTTCTTCATCACGTCTTCGTCGACGAGGACGGAACCGCTGAAGAAGTCGGCACCCTGCACGATACGGTGACCGACTGCGTCGATCTCATCGAAGTGCTTGATGACACCGGTCTTGGGGTCGGTAAGGGCGTCGAGAACGAGCTTCATGCCGAGAGTGTGGTCGGGAACGGGCTGCATCACCACGACGGGCTCCTTGCCGGTGGGCTTGTGGGTGAGTTTGCTGTCGGGCAGCGAGATCTTTTCGAGATTGCCTTTGGCGAGAAGCGTGTACTTCTCTGCGCTTTCCATATCCAGAAGCTGATACTTGATCGAAGAGCTTCCGCAGTTGATTACGAGAATTTTCATGGTTGCTTGACTTTCGGGCGCAAAGGTAGGAAAAAAAAGCGTATCTTCGCCAATGACCTGACAAACGAGCTATGGAAAACCATCTTCCACTCAGAATATCCCTTCCATTTGTCGGAGGCATTGCCTTGGCGGCAGCTCTGCCGGCGCCTGCCGTCCCGATGGCGGTGGCGGCCCTGGTCGGAGTCATCGCGTGCATGCTCGGGCTTGTGGCGGG
>CAMNNY010000132.1 GCA_946546175.1 uncultured Bacteroidales bacterium | reverse complement strand
GGGGATAGGTTCTTCTTCTTTGGTTTTAGTAGAGTTGGAACCACAAGATGCGAGAGCAAGAATTGTGGAAAAAATAAGTAGTATCTTCTTTACCATATTACGACAAATTTACGCAGAATTATTTATTTTTGCACATTGCAAAGGAAAGAGATATGAAAAAGTTGTCCCGGATTGCTTCTTTACTCTTCATAGTCCTGTCCTCAGCCTGCCGGCCCGATCCCATTCAGGAGATTATCGCAGGGATGCCCCTGCGCGACAAAGTGGCCCAACTAATCGTCGCCCATCATTACGACCCCATAATTGACTCTCTGGTAGCATATGACCATATCGGAGGCGTGATCGTGATGGTAAGCACCAAGGCGGAGGTAGACACTCTCCTTCCTAAACTCCAAGCTTCTTCCCGGATCCCGCTCTTCACCTGCATCGACGCCGAATGGGGCGCCCAGATGCGCATGAAGCAGGACTATCCCGCCTATCCAAGGGCGATGGCGATAGGCCGCAGCGCCGACCCGTGCAGTTTCGCAAGGGAAGTGGGCTACCAGACCGGCCTTGAACTCAAGGCTCTCGGGATAGCCGCCAATCTTGCCCCGGTTGCCGATGTCAACACGAACCCGGCCAACCCCGTGATCGGCACCCGTTCGTTCGGGGACACGCCCCAAAAGGTCTACGAACTCGCCAAAAGCTATTCCGACGGCCTGCACGATGCCGGAGTCTTCTCCTGCGCCAAGCATTTCCCCGGCCATGGCGACACTTCCGTCGACAGCCACAAAGCGCTGCCCGTGCTCCTTCACGACCGTGCGAGGCTCGACAGCGTCGAACTCTACCCGTTCCGCAGGCTCATCGAAGACGGGGCGGTCGAGATGGTGATGACCGGACATCTTAGCGTGCCTGCGCTCGACTCCACCGGCACCCCCGCAAGCATCTCCAAGCCCATCAACGACTTCCTTCGCGACTCCCTCGGCTTCGCCGGCGTAATAGTCACCGACGGCATGAACATGCGAGGCGTCACCTCGCTCTTCGGCGGGAGCGACATTCCCGGCAGTGTAGAGGCCCTCAAGGCCGGTGCAGATCTCATACTCGCGCCCGTGAGCTGCCGTGGAATAATAGACGCATTCACCGCAGTAGTGGCAAACGGAGAGTACCCTGAAGAAGAACTTGACAAGAAAGTTTATAGAGTCCTCAAACTAAAGCAAAAAGCAGGTTTAATCCAGAATTGACAATGGTCCGTATTTTTTGCAAAAACACCCAAACCTACAAGGAGTTCCAGGAAGGAACGACGCTCCTGGAGATGCTCCCCGAATTTGAATTCGACCAGCCTTATCCGATCATTTCGGCAAAAGTGAACAACGTCTCGCAGGGCCTTAAGTTCAAGGTCTACAACAGCCGCGACGTAGAGTTTATCGACGGACGCGACTCGAGCGGCCAGAGGGTCTACCAGCGTTCGCTATTCTTCCTTTTGTGCAAATCTGCGCACGATGTTTTCAAGGGCTGTCGTGTCTATGTGGAGCATCCTCTTTCCGGAGGGTTCTACTGCAACGTCAAGAAAAAGGAAGACGACACCCTCACCCCCGAGGACATCCAGGCCATCAAGGCCCGCATGCTCGAAATCGTAGACGAGGACATGGCATTCCACCGCAGGGAAGTGCAGGTGAGCGAAGCCATCAAGCTTTTCCGCGAACTCGGCTACATCGACAAGGTAAGGCTTCTGGATACCAGCCCCGAGGTTTACACGGACTATTATCTTCTGGGCGATTCTCCCGACTATTACTATGGCAGGCTGCTCCCTTCGGCAGGCTACCTCAAGGTCTGGGATCTGAGACCCTGCGAGGACGGCATGCTCATCATGGTGCCCGACCGCCACGATCCCACCAAACTCGCCCCTTATATCAACCAGCCGAAAACCTACGACATATTCCAGGAAAACCTCCGCTGGAGCATTATCACCAAACTCAACAACGTCGGTGATGTGAACCACAAAATCCGCAACGGAGGCGGCAGCGAACTGATTCAGGTCGCAGAGGCGCTTCAGGAGAAGAAAATAGTCAAAATAGCCGAAGAGATCGAGGCCCGTTACCGCTCTGAAAACAAGGTGAACCTCGTCCTCATAACCGGTCCGAGCAGTTCCGGAAAGACTACTTTCTGTAAGAGGCTTTCCGTCCAGCTCAAAGCCTGCGGACTTCAGCCAATCTCGTTCTCTACCGACGACTATTTCGTCAACAGGGTAGACACTCCGCTTCTTCCCAACGGCCAGTACGACTTCGATAACTTCGACACGGTCGACCATGATGCCCTTCAGGAAGATATAGTCAAGCTGCTAGATGGCCAGGAGATAGAGGTCCCGACCTATAACTTCACTACAGGAAAGCGCGAGTACAGCGGAAAGAAGGTGAGGATGCGCGAAGGATCGGTGCTCCTCGTTGAGGGCATCCACGCCCTCAATCCCCGCCTTACCGAAAAAGTAGACGACAGCCGCAAGTTCCGTATCTTCATCTCGACCCTGACCAGCATCAGTCTCGACAACCATAACTGTATCCCCACCAGCGACAACAGGCTCCTCCGAAGGATAGTCCGCGACTACAACAAAGGTGCCTTCTCTCCTCAGGAGACCATCAGGCAGTGGCCCAACGTCCTGGATGCAGAAGAGAAGTGGATCAACCCCTACCAGGAAAACGCCGACGTGATGTTCAACTCGTCGTACCTGGTGGAGTTTGCAGTGCTTCGCAACCACGCCGATACCATACTCCGGGCCGTGTCCAAGAACACTCCCGAGTACGCCGAGGCCCACAGGCTCCTTAAGTTCATACATTATTTCATCGCAATCTCCGACGCTGAGATTCCTTCCACTTCACTCCTTAGGGAATTCGTAGGAGGGAGCAGCTTCAAATATTAGTGCCCCATGCAGATAGGATTCGACAACGAAAAATACCTTCGGGTTCAGTCAGAACACATCAAAGAGCGCATTGCCCAGTTCGGCGACAAGCTCTACCTCGAGTTCGGCGGAAAGCTCTTCGACGATCTCCATGCCAGCAGGGTCCTGCCCGGATTCGAACCCGACAGCAAGCTCAAAATGCTGATGACCCTATCCGATATGGTGGAGATAATAATAGTCATCAGCGCCCTCGACATAGAGAAGAACAAGATCAGGGGAGACCTCGGCATCACCTACGACGAGGACGTCCTCCGTCTCAAGAACGAATTCGAAAAGCGCGGACTTTATGTCGGTTCGGTGGTGATCACCCACTGCAACGGCCAGGCGAGCGCCGCCGCATACCGCAAGCGCCTGGAAAAGCACGGCATCAAGGTCTACTACCACTACACTATCGAGGGTTACCCCAACAATGTCGCCCTGATCGACTCCGACGAAGGCTTCGGCAAGAACGACTATGTCAAGACGACAAAGCCCCTGGTGGTGGTGACCGCCCCGGGGCCCGGCAGCGGCAAGATGGCAGTGTGTCTGAGCCAGCTCTATCAGGAGAACAAAAAGGGAGTAAAGGCCGGCTACGCCAAGTTTGAGACCTTCCCGATCTGGAACATCCCGCTCAATCACCCTGTCAACCTCGCCTACGAAGCAGCTACAGCTGATCTTAACGATGTCAACATGATCGACCCGTTCCACCTCGACGCCTACGGCACAGTCGCAGTCAACTACAACCGCGATATCGAGATATTCCCGGTGCTCAAGGCCCTGTTCGAGGGTATTTACGGGGAGAGCCCCTACAAATCGCCCACAGATATGGGAGTCAACCTCGTAGGCAACTGTATCTGCAACGATGATGTATGCCGCAAGGCGGGGCTTAACGAGATCATCCGCCGCTACTATGCCGCCCTGTGCAATCTGGTGGAGAAAGACGGCCCTGAGAGCGAAGTCAACAAGACAAAGCTCCTTATGCAGAAGGCCGGACTGTCTACAGACTACCGCCGCGCTACCGTAGCCGCCCTCGAGCGTCAGACCAAGTGCGGCAAGCCCTGCGCGGCCATCGAACTTCAGGACGGAACCCTGATCACTTCGGAGACCAGCGTGCTGCTCGGCCCCAGCGCCGCCCTTATCCTCAATGCGGCGAAGTACCTCGCCGGAATCGACCACAGCGTCAAACTGATCCCCCAGAAGATGATAGAGCCTATCCAGAAGACCAAGGTGGAGTTCCTCCACGGCCACAACCCGCGTCTTCACACCGACGAAGTGCTGGTTGCGCTTTCGCTTCTGAGCGTCGACGACGACAACTGCCGTTTAGCCCTCGAGCAGCTGCCCAAATTCAAGGGCTGTCAGGTCCACAGCACAGTGCTTCTGAGCGAAGTGGACCGTAAGGTTTTCAAGAAACTCGGAGTCGACCTTACCTGCGACCCCGTCAAGAAAGTCAGTAAAATATAAGCTATGTACACTCTGCTTATCAGCATCGTTTGCCTTGTAATCGGCTATTTCCTCTACGGAAAGGTGGTCGAGAAGGTGTTCAGACCCGATCCTGATCGCAAGACCCCGGCCTACACCAAGCAGGACGGCCTCGATTATGTGCCCCTGCCCACCTGGAAAGTTTTCATGATCCAGTTCCTCAATATAGCCGGCACCGGCCCTATCTTCGGCGCCATCATGGGTGCGCTCTTCGGCCCTTCGTGCTACCTCTGGATAGTGCTCGGGTGCATCTTCGGCGGCGCGGTCCACGACTATTTCTCGGGCATGCTCTCGCTTCGCGCCGGGGGAGTCAACGTCCCCTCGCTGGTAGGCCAGGAGCTCGGCGCCGGCACACGCAAGGTGATGCTGGTGTTCTCGGTGGTGATGCTGATTCTTGTGGGCACTGTGTTCGTCTACAGCCCGGCCCTCATCCTCGGCCAGCTTACCGGAGGCAATTCCACGATGATCTGGGTTATCGGAATCCTTCTATACTATATCCTGGCTACGATGGTGCCGATCGACAAGATCATCGGCAAGATATACCCGGTCTTCGCGATAGCGCTGCTTTTCATGGCGGTCGCCCTCTTTGGTTGCCTGCTCGTCAAGTGGCCCGTGCTGCCCGAGGTATGGAACGGCCTTCATAACCGTTCGCCCGAGTCGGGATCGATCTTCCCCTGCCTTTTCATCACCATCGCCTGCGGCGCGGTCAGCGGCTTCCATTCGACCCAGTCGCCACTTATGGCGCGCTGCCTCACTAACGAAAAGCTCGGCCGTCCCGTTTTCTACGGTGCCATGATCACCGAAGGCATCGTCGCCCTCATCTGGGCTGCAGTCGCTTCGTATTTCTTCTATGGCGGCGGCAATGTGGAGATGGGTGCTGAAGGCGTTACAGCCGCTCCGAAGGTGGTTACGACGGTCTCCAAGTACTGGCTC
>CAMNNY010000131.1 GCA_946546175.1 uncultured Bacteroidales bacterium | reverse complement strand
ACGGCCGTAGTGATCGTCACCCACGACCGCAACATCTTCGAAAACTACCCCGGCAGGGTGTTCATCTGCGAGGACGAGCACTGCCGTGAGATCCGCCGCGACCAGGAAGCCATCGACCTGAGCATCACGATATGACACGCCCCGAACGCTACAAAGCCATCGTCGGCTGGTTCAGCGCCAACATGCCCGTCGCGCAGTCGGAGCTCGACTTCGCCAGCCCCTACCAGCTCATCTGTGCGGTCGTCCTGTCCGCGCAATGCACGGACAAAAGGGTCAACATGGTCACCCCTTCCCTTTTCGGGCGATATCCCACTATCCAGGCGCTTGCCGGTGCGAGCCGCGATGATGTCTACGGGATAATAAAGTCCGTTTCATACCCCAATTCCAAGTCTGCCCACCTGGTTGAGATGGCCCGAAGGATCGTGGAGGTCTACGGAGGCGAAGTTCCCTCCGAGCTCGACGAATTGATGACGCTGCCCGGCGTTGGCCGCAAAACCGCCAATGTGGTTGCATCGATAGTCTACGACAAGCCCGTGATAGCCGTCGACACCCATGTGTTCAGGGTTTCCCACAGGCTTGGTCTGTCAGACGGCAAGACCCCGGAGGCCGTAGAGCGCGATCTCGAGAAGCACATCAAGCCCGAGCTGCGTCCGGTCGCCCATCATTGGCTCATACTCCACGGCCGTTATACATGCACAGCGCGCAATCCCCGTTGCGGAGAGTGCGCGCTGAGTCAGTGGTGCCGCGATTATTCTACTCGCAGAACTGAGCTTTGAGTGCCGCGATCTTTGCGTCGGCATCCTCGCCCTTCGCCCCGAAATAGAACTTTATCTTGGGCTCCGTGCCGGAAGGACGGACGCTCACCACATCGCCTGCCTCGTCGAAGAACTGCAGCACGTTTGACTTGGGCTGTCCGGTCTTCTCCGGCTCCAGATAATCTATGACCTTGGTTACGGGGCTGCCGCAAAGTGCCTTGGGCGGGTTGGTCCTCAGACCTGTCATGATCGCCGCGATCTCCTCTGCGCCGGTCTTGCCTTTGCGCACGACCGAGACGAGCCCTTCCTTGCGGTATCCGTACTCCTTGTAAATCTTCTGCATCAGCTGATAAAGGGTAAGCCCCTGATCTGCAGCCCAGGCTGCGGCTTCCGCCACAGTTGCGGCAGCGATCTGCGCATCCTTGTCTCGGACGAACTGCCCCACATTGAAACCGTAGCTCTCTTCGCCTCCGCAGATGAATTCGCCTTCGTTCTCGCGGCGCTTCACCACCTCTGCGATATACTTGAAGCCGGTAAGGACATTGTAGACCGGCACTCCGAAACTCTCGCATATCTCGCGGATGAGTTCGGTGGTGACGATGGTCTTCACCACATACTGTCCCGGCTTCAGGAGACCGAGCTCCTTGCGGCGGCTCAGGATATAGTAAGTCATCAGCGAAGCTGTCTGGTTGCCGTTGAAAAGCACCATCCTGCCTTCGTTGTCGCGCACGGCGATACCCATTCTGTCAGCATCGGGGTCAGTGGCGATCACGATGTCGGCGCCGGTCTCATCGGCCTTGGCGATAGCCATCTTGAGGGCGGAAGGCTCCTCGGGGTTGGGGCTCATCACGGTCGGGAAATTGCCGTCGCTCACATCCTGCTCGGGGACATGGATCACGTTTTCGAATCCGAGGCGTTTGAGAGTCTCGGGCACGAGTCTTACTCCGCAGCCGTGCAGAGGCGTGTAGACAAACTTGAAGCCGGAGTGTTTAGCACAGATCTCCGGGCTGAGAGTGAGCGAGAGGATGTCGCGAAGATAGCATTCGTCCTCAGCCGCGCCCATCATCTCGACCTTGCCGGCACCCTCGCCGGGTACGAACTTCACCTGCGAAGGAGAGGTAATTTTGGCTACTTCCGCCACGATATCCTTGTCGACCGGCGAAGTGATCTGTCCGCCGTCGGACCAGAACACCTTGTAGCCGTTGTACTCCTTGGGGTTGTGGGAGGCTGTGACCATCACGCCCGCGGTAGCGCCCTTGAGACGGATGCTGTAGCTGAGCTCGGGGGTCGGACGGATGTCGTCGAACAGGAATACGTGGAGGCCGTTGGCGCTGAGCACGTCTGCGGTGATCCTGGCAAACTCACGGCTGTGGTTACGGCTGTCGAAGGAGATGCAGACCTTGAGGTCGTCGCCTGCGACATTGGCCTTTATGTAGTTGGCAAGGCCCTGGGTAGCCATACCGACCGTGTATTTATTCATCCTGTTGGTGCCTGCTCCCATCACGCCGCGAAGGCCTCCGGTACCGAACTCGAGGTTACGGTAGAATGCATCTTCGAGGGCTGCGGGATCGCCTTCCATCAGGGCCTTGACCTCCTCGCGGGTCTGCGCGTCGAACTCCTCGGAGAGCCACGACTGCGCTATAGTTTTATAGTCAGACATAAAGATTAGTTATTATTTGAAATGCAATATACGAAAAATTTGGACTACTTCCGTCTCGCAGTGGTGGAAAAAAGTTGTCATACAGGCCTGGAGCCGCTGTCGCTTCGCGACCCTATTCCGGGCAAAAGCGGCTCCCGGCCTGCACGACAATTTTTTATTAGTATCTTTGCGGGAGATGAAAAAGACGTTCGCACAGATACTGGCCGCCCAGCAGGCGGAGCCGTTCGAGAAGGTGCTCGACAAGGTGCCGCAGTGGGCTGGCGCGGAGTTAACCGTACCATCAAGGCTGGCTTCGGAGCAGTGCTCTTCGTCTGCGACGGCGCTCTACAAGGCCGGCCTCCTGAAGTCGTGCCGCTCCATCGCAGACCTTACGGGAGGATTGGGCGTCGATTGCTGGGCCTTCGCTCAAAGTGCGGAAAAAGTCTACCACAACGAACTGAATCCGGAACTCTCCGAAGCGGTGAAGGCCAATTTCGCAAAACTCGGAATCGCCAATGTCGAGTTCAGCTCGGAAGATGCCGCTCAAAGGCTTGAGAGCCTGCCGCAGGTCGATGCCATCTACCTCGATCCGTCGAGAAGAGACGGCGCCGGGAAAAAGGTATTCCTGGTGGAGGACTGCAGGCCGGACGTGCTGACCATGCTCCCGAGACTTCTCGAAAAAGCCCCCACGACGGTAGTGAAGCTCTCCCCCATGGCCGATCTCACCATGCTGCGCGAACGTTTCGGGCCAAAGCTCAGGGAACTGCACGTCGTGAGCCTGAAGGGCGAAGTCAAGGAACTGCTTCTCATCCTTTCCCGTGAAGACAATCAGGAAGTCAGCATAACGGCAACCGATCTGCAGTCGGCTTTGACTTTCTCCCCGGAGGAAGAGCAGCAGGCACCCGCAATGTATATCACTGAGGTTCAGGAACTCAGCGACGGTCTTTTGTACGAGCCGGATCCCTCTATCACCAAAGCCGGAGCATTCAAGCTGCCTTGCGAGAGGTGGGGGCTTAAGAAACTCGGCCGCTTCACCCATCTGTATCTCGCCTCGGACAAGCAGGCATTCGGGAAATACTACCGGATTCTAGATATCTTCGATTTCGGGAAAGCCGGGATCAAGGAATGCGCCGCGAAGTACCCCTGCGCAGAGGTATCCGCCCGAAATGTCCCTCTTAGTTCGGAGGAACTGCACACAAAACTGAAGGTCCGCCCTTCGGCAGACCTTCATATCTTCGGGGTAACTCTCGACCTGCCGCAGGGGCCGGCGAGAAAACTTATTGCTGCAAAGAGAGATTTCTAGTCCAGAACTCCTTGTCCGAATCGTTGTCGTGGCGGCCCTGCTCGCAGCGGTAGCCGTGCATTCCGTCGGGATAGATCATCAGGTCGAACAGCTTGCCGCTTCTCTGGAGGTAATCCACCAGCATCAGAGTATTCTGGAAATGGACATTGTCATCGCCCGTGCCGTGGGTCAGTTTGAGCCGCGAGCGTGACGGGTCGTAATTGTCGACGTAGTTCAGGACGCGGGCCTTCGCGTAACCGCCGGGGTTGCGCTGGGGCGTGTCCATGAAGCGCTCCGTATAGTGGGAATCGTACAGGGTCCAGTCGTAGACTCCCCCGCCGGCGACTCCGCAGCGGAACAGATCGGGATGGTTCATCACCAGCATCGCTGTCATGGTGCCTCCGAACGAGAAGCCCTCGACTCCGATGCGCGAAGCGTCTACATAAGGCAGCCCACCCAGCCAGCGGGCCCATGTACACACGTCTTCGACCGGCACCGACACCACATCGCGCCACACAAGATCGGTCCCCCGCCGGCCGTTGTGTCCTGCTGCGCGCGTGTCGGCTACCACCTTGATGACACCGTTCTCCCAGAACCAGCGGTCCATGGGCGAAACTCCGCGCCAGCGGTCCCTGACATAGGGCGTATCGGGCCCGCCGTAGATCTCCACGACCACCGGATAGCGCTTCGACGGATCGAACCCGTCGGGAAGGGTTATCACAGCCGGCACCCTCTGTCCGTCCGACATCTCGGTATAAACTATCTCACGGTGCGGCCCCGCCGGCGCCTCGCTTCCCGCAATGGCCGGCGCCTTTACCGTCCCCCGCGTCCCCTTCAGGCTCACTTTCATCCCGAAAGGCTGAGTGTTGATGTTGGAGTAGACCACCTCGGCCCTGCCTGCCGCGAGGTCAATTCTTATGCCATCTGCAGAATAGTCTGGGTCGGAGAGCAGTTTTACGCGTCCCTTGCGGTCGACCGAATACAGGCACTGGTGCACATCGGAATCGCGGTAGGACGTGAAATAGACGGTACCCTTCTTCTCGTCGACAGCAAGCAGCGAAATGCGCCAATTAACCCCGTCGGTAAGACGCCTGAGGGTCTTCCCGTCGTAGGACAGGAAGTAAATCTGCTGCCAGCCTGTCTCGAAAGCCCGCGACATATAAAGGCCCTCCTTCGTGAAAAGCATATCGTCCATCCAGTCGAGCCATGTCGGATAAGTCTCACGGTAGATCAGCGACTTGGAGCCGTCGACAGCGCTGACTGCAAAGAGTTCGAGCTCCTGCTGCACGCGCGGTTCCCTCTGCACGAAAAGGCTGCGGCTGTCGGCCCCCCAGAAAGGAGTTCCGAAATACTGGTCTTCATTCTCATCGAAATCGGCCCAAACCACCTTCGAGGGGTTGTCGAGCGAGATGATGCCGATCCTGACCCGGGGATTGCTGTCGCCGGCAAGCGGATAACGCGTCTCATTGAGAGCCCCGCCCTTCGAGCCGTAAGGCGAATAAATCGGGAACATCCTTACTTCGGTGTTGTCGAACCGGTAGAATGCGATCTTTCGCGAGTCCGGGCTCCACCAGAATGCCTTGTAGCGCGATGGCCTGCCGAAAATCTCTTCGTAGTACACCCACGAAGCATAGCCGTTCAACACGACATCAGACCCGTCGGAAGTAAGGCGGAGCACCTCTCCTCCGGCCGAGGGGCGCACGAAGAGGTCGCCCCCGCTGGTGAAAGCCACGTAAGAGGAATCAGGAGACGGGGTCGGATTGACTTCGTCGGAAGCATATAGGGCACAGGCGAACAGAAATGCCGCGAAAATCATCAGGACAACACGTTTCATTTGTCAAAAAACCTGTCGGGAAAATTAACCAGATAAACTTTCTGAACGGCTCTGGTGAGTGCCGTGTAGAGCCATTTGAGGTCGTCGGGAGTCTGCTCCGGCTGCCAGAAAGGGCAGTCGATAAACACGCAGCTCCACTGGCCGCCCTGCGCTTTGTGGCAGGTTACGGCCTGGGCGTACTTGAGCTGAAGCGCATTGTAGAAAGGATCCTCACGCACGGCCTCATAGCGCTTCTTCTTTGAGGCTATATCCGAATAGTCCTCGTTGACGCCCTGATAGAGAGCATTCTGCTGCTCATAGGTAAGCGACGCCGACTCGGATTCGAGTGTGTCGAGGCAGACCTTGGCAGTGACGATCTCGTCGTCATAGTCGGGGAAACGCAGCGTCGCTTCGGCAAAATGCAGCCCGTAGCGTTCTTCGAAGCCGCGGATTCGCTGGAGGACAGCGGTATCGCCGTTGGCTATGTAGCCCATCTTCGAATCCTCGTCGAGGAATTGATAGCAGTTTTTGACTATCATCAGATTGTCTCCGCGAAGGAGCCGCTCTTCCTTGTACTGAACAGTGCTGCGAATCCCGAGATTGTACCTTATCGCCCTTTTATTGGAACGGCACAGGATGATCGTGTCGTCTTCTCCATACTCTTCGTATGCGGCTGCGATCTTGTCCGTGAGCTGTTCGCCGCCGATCCGCTCTATATCCGGGTAGCCGTCGAGTTTCAGATGAAGGGTCCCGGCACCAAGATTACTCCTGAGCGCGGTCGCATTCATCAGAATGCCCGACGACTGAGCCTGACGGACCACATCGGTAAGCGAGACGAAACGCACTCCGCCGAAGCCCTCCATATAGTTTTTGGAAAGCGCAGGACTTTCGTCCATTCCGACGGGGGGCAGCTGGGCATCATCTCCCATCAGAATCAAGCGGCAGTCGCTACCATTGCGCACATAGCTAATAAGGTCTTCGAGCAGGTTGCCGGTCCCGAAAAAGCCCTGACTTCGCGACTCACCCGCATCGATGCCGATCAGCGAGGCCTCATCGACGACGAAGAGCGTGCTTTTGAGTTTGTTCGGACTCAGGGAGAACTCACCGAAGCCGTCTGACGAGACACTTTTCTGCCTGTAGATAGCCTTATGGATGGTCTGGGCAGGGACGCCGGCAAACGATGAGAGCACCTTCGCCGCCCTTCCCGTCGGGGCAAGCAGCACAGACGGGACCTTGAGTTCGCGCAGCGCCGCTATCACGGCGGCCACGGCCGAGGTCTTCCCGGTGCCCGCATAACCGTTCACCACGAGGATATCGCCATCGTCTGTAGTCAGGAACTCCCCCGCCGCACGGAAAAGTCCGTCCTGACCGGGAGTAGGCTCGTAACCAAAATGCCGCTTGAACTCTCCGTATAGAAACTCCGCCCTGTCCATTACCTTCTGTGGGGATCAAATATCATCCCGACCACTGCAACAATAGGATATATCTCGACACGGCCGAAGAACATGTCCATCGAGAAGAGGAACTTCGCGCCCGAAGAAAGGGCGCCGTAGTTGCCCATCGAACCGATTTCCCCGATGGCGGGGCCTACGTTGCTGAGCGATACCAGCGAGCCGGACAGAGCGCTCTCGGCACCAACCCCGAGACACAGTGCCAAGACGGTCGAAATAGCCAGCACAAGCACATAGAATGCAATATAGAGAAGATACTGGGTCACTTCCTCTTCATGGAGAACGCGCGTGCCGACCTTGACTTCATTGACCAGGTTGGGATGGAGCGTCTTTCCTATCTGGCGCCCGATGGTCTTGAAGAGGATAAACACACGGTCAGCCTTGACTCCGCCGGAGGTCGAACCTGCGCATCCGCACATGACTGCCATGCCGAGAAGCAGCACATTTGTCCACATCGGGAAGGTTGCGTTGTCGGCTATCGCAAATCCGGTCGTGGTCACCGTGCTGATGGTCTGGAACGCCCCGCACCACATCGCCCTGCTGAAAGTAGGGATCGTGCCGCTGAACTTGAGGGAAAGGCCGGAGATAACTGCTACAATGGCCACAGAACTCAGATAGAACACGAGCACGGGGTTTTTCATCGGCTTGAGCGAGCGGTTGATTATCGAGAGGTAGACCAGTCCGAAATGGATTGAAGACAACATCATGAAGACCATCGTGATACCCTCGATCAGTGTCGAATGGAACCCGAGTATAGAGTTGTTCTTGGTACTGAAACCTCCCGTGGCACTCACGCTGAAGGCCTGACACACCGCATCCAGAGGAGACATCCCGGCAAGCAGATAGGACAGGAACGAAAGCACGAATATCCCGAGATAGACGTAGGTGAAGATAAAGACGGTCTTGCCCGACCTGGCCGCATATCCCGACTTCGAGAGCGACGAAAGCTCCATGTTGGTAAGCCTCGAGCGTATCGGGCTGGCCGACGGGATCAGGAGCAGAAGGAAGACCGTGACTCCCAAACCGCCGATGAAGTGGGTCGCCGACCTCCAGAACAGGAGGCTCGGAGGCAGCGCCTCGACATTTGCAATCACGGTGGCGCCGGTGGCCGTAAAGCCGGAAACGCTCTCGAACCACGCATTGGCCAGGGTGAACGGGTCGCCCCACAGCGCATACGGAAGCATGCCGAAGATGAACGACAGCAGCCACGACACCACTATTATCATATATCCGTCCTTGATCGTGATGGGCTGGGAGCCCCTGACGAAGATGAACGGGAATATACCGGAGATGAATGTGATGATAAAACTGATCAGCAGACCTGCCTGGGCCCCGTCCTTGGTGCCGAGCGACACGAACAGGGACAGCAGCATGAAGAGCGCACTTACAAGGAGTGCATACCCTACGTTCCTACTGATTGCCTTTAGATTCATTCTTGAGAGCGCTGATCCTCCTCTGGAGAGTCTGATTTTCGGTTGTGATTTCGGCTATTCCTTCGTTGATTTCCTTGAGCTGGTCGTCTCCGTCGAAATCGACCTTATAGTTCTTACCGTAAGACCTGTAAGCCGAAAGCCCGGAGGCCATTCGATAGGTAGGCCTTACGTAGTACGACAGCATGAACATAAGGAGCATGACCACGAGGAGCAGGCCGACACCTACGGCAACGATACCGGGTATGATACTGCGGTACAGGCTGCTGTCCATGTTTTCGGAGTTGAAGCGAAGGTCGTCGTAAATGGCGAGACTGAGCTTGTCGATATCTCCCCTGAGCCTGCCGAAACGGGGCTGGAGACGGTCGAAGTACCAGTCACGGGTATTGATGAAATCCGACTTGATCACATAGCCGAGCTCAAGCGAAGTCAGCATGTAAGCCGAATACGCATACTTCACGGAATCCGCAAGAGAAGAGGTGGAACTGAATGCTGTACTAAGACTGTCGCACTTGCGCATGAATGCCTGGGTATCGAAATCAGGCAGCTCCGTAACCGAGCCGTCGCCGATTGCGGCCAGAATGGCAAGATTGTACTCCTCTGCCGCTTCCCCAAGCCTCCGCGCATCGTTGATGCTGTTGATATCCTTGGAGATAAGATCGGAGACGTACGAACTCATCTTGCTGTACTCCATCACAGAGATTACGCTCGACAGAAGCAGGACTGCAGCGATGGCACCAAGGCTCATAATAAGCTTCCCCTTCATACCAATCCGGGTATCCTTTATGATTTTTCTTATTTTCCTTGCGGCCATTTTTAAATAATTTCAAAAATTTTTTAAACAACCTCCAAATATACGCATTTTATTTTATAAATTTGCCGAAATCAGCTTTTAATAACCATGAGCGCAAAATTCGTTACCGACGACAGCAAGAATGCCCTTATCAAAAAGGATATTCTTCGGCTATGTATCGAACACGGCACCTACAGCATATCTGATTTGAGCCGGGATCTGGCGACGAGCGTCCCCACGATCACCAAATTCATCTCGGAGATGATCGCCGACGGCCTTCTCCAGGACGAAGGCAAGGTCGGGACCAAAGGCGGAAGGCGCCCCAGCACCTACGGACTCAATCCCGAAGCGGGATATTTCGTAGGAGTCGACGTGGCCCGTCAACATTTTCATATCGCGATCTGCAACTTCAAAGGAGAGCTGATCCGCTTCATCCAGGACATCCCCTTCGTGCTCGAGGCCAACGCCGATTCCTTCAAGAGCATCTGCCACAGCATCAAGCAGGCGGTATCCGGAGCCCGAATCAGCTGGGGCGAAGTCCTCGGGGTCGGAGTCTCCCTCTCGGGAAGGGTCAACCCCGAAAAAGGCTACTCGCTTACCTATTTTGTCAGCGACGACATCCCGATGAAAGACCTCTTCGAGCAGCAGCTCGGAGTTCCGGTCACCATCGAGAACGACTCCAGGGCGATGACCTATGGGGAGTACATGAATCTCGACCCCTCCCTCAAGGAGCAGGACGTCATCTTCGTCAACCTCAGCTGGGGTCTGGGTATGGGCATGATCCTCGAAGGCAAGCTCTTCTACGGCAAGTCGGGATTCTCCGGCGAAATCGGCCACTTCCCCGTGCTGACCAACAACCTCATCTGCCGCTGCGGCAAGGTAGGTTGTCTTGAGACCGGTGCTTCCGGCAGCGCGCTCCACAGAATGATAGTGGAAAGACTGCGCGAAGGCCGCAAGTCGTCCCTCGCCCCCATCTACGAAAAGAACGGCGACCTCCACCTCAACGATATCCTGAAGGCCGTGGAAGAGGAAGACGTGCTCGCCATCGAGGGGATCGAAGAGGTAGGAGCCACTCTCGGCCGCGGTCTTGCCGGCGTGATCAACATCTTCAATCCCGGGCTTGTGATCATCGGAGGCAGGCTCATAGTCGGCAAGGACTACCTGATGCTCCCCCTGAAGACGGCCGTCAACAGATTCTCCCTGACGAGAGTAAGCTCGGACACCAAATTCAAGTTCTCCAAACTCGGCAGGCAGGCCGCCGGAATCGGCAACTGCCTGCTCAGCCGCGACAAACTCCTCGGACTTGTCTAACATTTGAAATATCCAATGAAAAGAACAGTTTTCCTGGCGGCTCTTCTGCTCATCACTTCGGTGGCATCCGCCAAACTTTCGGTCAAAGAACCCTGCAGCAACGGAATGATACTGCAGCAGAATACAAATGCAACCGTCTGGGGCCACGCGACCCCTGGAGTCAGGGTCAGCATCACCACCGGTTGGGACGGCAAGACTTACAACGCCGACACCGACGGCAAGGGAATCTGGAAGACAAAAGTCACCACTCCGGAGGCTTCCTACACCAAATATGAGATAAAGATCAAAGGTGACGGAGGAGAGCTTACCATCTCCGACATCCTCGTCGGCGAAGTCTGGATAGCCAGCGGCCAGTCCAACATGGAGATGCCGGTCATCGGCTACTACAACTGCCCTGTCGAAGGCTCGGCCGGGATCATAGCAAAGACCAAGCTTCGCGACAAAGTCAGGATGTTCTCCGTCAGGCAGGGTCAGTCTGAAGTAGTTCTGGATGACGTGAAGGACTGCACAGGATGGATGAACGCCGAAGGCCACGGCATAGCCTGGATGAGCGCCACGGCATTCTTCTTCGCCATGAACCTTCAGCAGATGCTCGACGTGCCCGTAGGCATAGTCGCATTCCCTTACGGCGGTACCCGTGTCGAAAGCTGGCTGCCCCGCGAGATCCTCGAACAGCTCGGAGAGTCGCTCGAGAAGCACGACGACTACTCCTACCACAATCCCTTCAGGATGTACAACGCCATGCAGCACCCCATGCAGGGCTACACCGCCAAAGGCTTCATCTGGTATCAGGGATGCTCCAACGTCGGATTCCACGAAGTGTTCGTGGAGAGGATGAGCCTGATGGTCGACCGCTGGCGCAAGGACTGGGGAGACACTGACGCTTCGATGCCGTTCTACCAGGTAGAGATCGCGCCCAATATCTATGACTACGATTCCGCCGTATCCAATGCAGCCCTTCTGAGGAAAGCCCAGCACGATGCCGCCGCTGCCATTCCCAATTCTGCTATCGTAGTAACCAACGACCTCGTCTACCCCTACGAATTCGACCAGATACACCCCTGCCGCAAGCAGGAAGTCGGGCAGAGGCTCGCCGCTCTCGCCCTCAACCGCGACTACGGCTACTCCTATGTTGCCTGCTACTCCCCCGAAGCCGTAGAGGCATACAAAGTGGAGGGTGAAGACAGCGGAGTTGGCGTCAAACTCACCAACTGTCCCAACGGCGTCGACCGCTGGCACGGTATCGAAGGCCTCGAAGTCTGCGGTCCCGACGGTGTGTTCGTCCCTGTAACCGACGCCTATTTCGGATGGGACGGCTACCTTCGTTTCAGCTGCAAGAGCGTTCCCCAGCCCCGCGAAGTGCGCTATGGCTGGGGTGACTTCAAGCCAGGCAACCTCCACAACTCCGAGGGGCTTCCGGTATCTCCCTTTGACATAAAACTTTAGATATGACATACTCAGCTGGCGGATCCAAATCCTACCTTTTCGGTATCGTACTCATCGCCGTGATCGGCGGCCTTCTTTTCGGTTACGACACCGCGGTTATCTCAGGCGCAGAACGCGGACTTCAGGCGTTCTTCATGAGCGCGCAGGACTTCACATACACTAACATCCTCCACGGAATCACATCTTCGAGCGCCCTTATCGGCTGCATCATCGGCAGCGCCATCTCCGGCCTCATGGCAGGCCGGCTCGGACGCAAGAAGTCGCTCTTTATTGCAGGCGTATGCTTCTTTCTGAGCGCAGCCGGCTCGTACTACCCTGAATTCCTGTTCTTCGAGAAGGGCGTCGCCACCAAGGGCCTCTGGGTAGCATTCAACCTCTACCGCGTGCTCGGCGGCGTCGGAGTGGGCATGGCTTCCGCTATCTGCCCGATGTACATAGCCGAAATCGCTCCGGCCGGCAAGCGTGGTTCGCTCGTCAGCTGGAATCAGTTCGCAATCATCTTCGGACAGCTGGTGGTCTATTTCGTCAATCTTGTGATCCTCGGCGACCACATCGCCCCCAAGATGGAGTCGCTCGCCCAGGGCATGAACCAGATAGTCAACGGCGCCGCCCTGGCAGCCGACGGCAACTGGGCAGTCACCACCGGATGGAGACTCATGTTCGGCAGCGAGTGCATCCCCGCCGGCCTCTTCACCCTTCTCATCCTTCTTGTTCCCGAGACTCCCCGCTACCTTGCGATGTCCGGGAAGAAAGAGAAGGCGCTTGAAGTCCTTTCAAAAATCAACGGTCTCGCAAAGGCTCAGGAGATTCTGGGTGAGATCGAGAATACCGTCTCCGAGAAGAAAGAGAAAGTGCTTACCTACGGCTGGGTCGTCATCTTCGTCGGTATCATGCTCAGCGTTTTCCAGCAGACTGTCGGAATCAACGCCGTGCTCTACTACGCACCCCGCATCTTCGAATCGCTCGGCATGGGCAATCCCATGGTCCAGACCGTGCTGATGGGAGTGGTCAACATTACCTTCACGCTCGTCGCCATCTTCACGGTCGAGAAGCTCGGCCGCAAGCCCCTGCTCATCGTAGGGTCGCTCGGCATGGCGCTCGGCGCCCTTGGAGTTGCACTCGCCGATATTGTTCCCAATCTGCCCGGCATCATCGGCGTACTCAGCGTGATGCTCTACTCCGCTTCGTTCATGTTCAGCTGGGGTCCCATCTGCTGGGTTCTCATCTCCGAGATCTTCCCCAATACCATCAGAAGCGCCGCCGTCGCAATCGCAGTTGCGTTCCAGTGGATATCCAACTTCATCGTGTCGAGCACCTTCGTGCCGCTCTATACCTGGAGCCCTGCATTCACCTACGGTCTTTACTGCGCGATGTGTCTGCTTGCCGCTTTCTTCGTGTGGAAGATGGTCCCCGAGACCAAGGGCAAGACCCTCGAAGACATGACGACTCTCTGGAAAAAATAAGTATCTTTGCAATCCAACATGTACTCACTGGGAATAGATATCGGTTCATCATCCGTCAAAGTCTCACTTCTTGACATCCAAAGCGGCAAATGCGTTGCTTCAGCCACCAATCCCAAGAGCGAAGCTCCTATCAAAGCCCTCAGAAAGGGCTGGGCTGAGCAGTCGCCCGACATGTGGTGGATATTAATCCTCAATGGAATAGCGGAAATCACGGCGGCCGGCTACCAGATGGCGGAGGTCGGATGCATCGGTATCACCTACCAGATGCACGGACTCGTGGCCGTCGACTCAAAGGGCAAACCCGTCCGCGATTCTATCATCTGGTGTGACTCCCGCGCCGTCGAAACGGGCGCAGGAGCACTCGAAGGCATCGGCCACGACAAGTGCATGGAGCATCTGCTCAATTCTCCGGGCAACTTCACGGCCAGCAAACTCGCCTGGGTCAAAGCCCACGAACCGGAGGTATTCTCCCGCATCAGCAAGTTCATGCTTCCCGGCGACTACATCGCATACAAACTCTCGGGTAAGATCTCAACAACCGAGACCGGACTCTCGGAGCAGATACTCTGGGACTTCCACGAAGGCCACAGGGCCGATTTCGTGGCAGACTACTACGGAATTCCGCTCGAGTCAATACCCGAAACGGTACCCTCTATCGGCGTCCAGGCCTACACCAATGCAGCCACGCAGGACCTTCTCGGCATTCCGGAGGGGACCCCGATCAGCTACCGCGCAGGAGACCAACCCAACAACGCTTTCTCCCTAAGTGTTCTTCAGCCCGGCGAAATCGCCGCAACCGGAGGCACAAGCGGAGTGGTCTACGGCGTGACCGACGAGCCCAAGTATGATCCCCTTTCGAGGGTCAATACCTTCCTTCACGTCAACCACACATCGGCAGCGCCGCGACTCGGTGTGCTGCTGTGTATCAACGGCACCGGTATTCTCAATTCATGGATCCACCACAACGTGTGTCCTGAACTCTCCTACTCCGCAATGAACGAACTTGCCGCCCAGGCTCCCGCCGGCTGCGACGGACTCACCGTGCTTCCATTTGGCAACGGAGCAGAACGCGTCCTTGCCGGAGCGTTCACCGGTGCTGCTTTCGACGGTATCGACCTCGTCAGGCATTCGCGCGCCCATCTTCTGAGGGCCTCTCAGGAAGGCATAGCTTTCTCCTTCCTTTATGGCATCGAGATAATGCGTAATCTTGGGCTCTCCCCCACTGTGATCCGCGCAGGCAGGGCAAACCTATTCCTAAGCCCTCTTTTCAGGCAGACCCTCGCCACCATCACCGGAGCCAGGATCGAACTGTTCGACACTGACGGTTCGCTGGGAGCCGCACGCGGAGCCGCACTCGGCGCC
>CAMNNY010000130.1 GCA_946546175.1 uncultured Bacteroidales bacterium | reverse complement strand
TTGAGCACAAGCTCCACCGGCACGCAGGACGGAGTCCATGCAAGCGAGGTCATCGACGAGACCTTCATCGACACAAGGTTGCGCATAAGCGTCCTGTCCATGAAATTGGCCAGCAGCACCCAGCGTTTGTGCTTGTGCATCCCGAGTACGTGTTCTTTCTGATCGAGTTTGAGCAGATAGGGTTTCTTCGGCCATGTCCACGTGGTGTTGCCACGGCCGCGGATCGAGCAGCTCACCTCCGGCAGGCTTTCGTAGCCGCGCTTGCCCTTGATTGAGACAGTGGCCGGCACGTAGTCTACCTTGGAATAAACCCCGCGACCGTTCTCTGTGTCGACATACACTATCGGCAAACCCGTCATCAGCTGAAGACGGTTATCGGGCTCCTCCGGCGGCGCCGGCGGCACGGTGGTGGTATCGACCGGCGGAACCGACGTCGTATCCGACGGTTGTGCCGGCGGGCCCACACCGGCTGGATCATCCGGACCGGGCTGGGGCTCGGGTATGATATCCGGCCTTGTACAAGCTACAAAGCCGAGAATCAGTAAGCCGGAAGCGGCAAGGCGGAAGATCCTGCGCATAACACTTATTTGATCTTAGAAATCACATTCTGCTCCAGCCAGGCCTTGTAGTCAGACCAGCGGTAGTAAGGACCTTCGACGGGCTCTACAGGGAGGGTAGTCTCACTGCCGTTCTGCAGGACTTTCACGAGTACGTCGCCAGTTTTCTTTGAGCGGTAGAAGATGAACTGGATGTTGGCGCCCATGGGGATTTTTCTGACCGGATAGTAGAGGTAGGCCTCATCTGCCGAGGGAATCTCTTTTCCGAAGGTGCCGATACCGGCAAGGACGAGGTACTGATTGAGCACATAGTCGTGGCCGAAACGCAGCTTGACGGACGGCCTGTCCTGGGCGAGTGCTTCTTCTGCCGACTCAACGAGACGCTTGATGATGGGTGCGTAGGTCATCGCATTCTGACTCTCGCGGTAGAAGTTGGCACAGTCGTACTTGTACATTGCGAGGAACTCGCTGTCCGAGAAAAGCCGGGGAAGCTCGACCTCGAAATCGAGGCTGCGAAGGCCGATGTAGGCTACGTAGAGTTCGAAAAGGAACGAGGTCTTTTTCCCCTCGTAGGAGGGGGTGTCGATGTTTTTGAAGATGCGGCCAAGGATGGCGTCAGTGTCGACGGTCCTATGGTAGAAATCGCCTACTTCGCTGCTGTGGGCGTTGGGACGGGCATCCTGAGGACCTATTTTGTCTTTGCCGACGGAGGCCTCGGGGATACAGTCAGAGAAGTAGACCGGCGACATCTGGGCCCAGAGGTCAAGCTTGGGGTTGCACTCCTTGAGTCCGGCGCAGAAGGCGGCCATACTCATCATCGCGCGGGGCGAGGAGCTCGATGCCGCCTCTATCTTGGGGTTCTTCTTGAAGAGGGCCTTATTGTTCGAGTACATATGGTGGGCGATGGCTCTGTGCTGGTCCCAACCCTTGCGGGTAAGCTCACCTGTATGCTGGACGGCAAATTCAGCGAAGGGCTTGTAAGCTGCCTGCAGTTCTTTGCCAAAGTCGGTAAGATTGTCTTTTGAGAGGGCATCGGTAAGCACTTCGTCTATCCAGGTGTAGGTCTTTGAGTTCCACGCGTAGCGCGAACCGTGACGGCCATAGTGGGCTATATAGACAGGTTCGTAGCCCTTGGGGGCCTTGGTCAGCGGTGTCGCTTCGTCCAAGCGGATGTAGTCGTTGTATCCGTAAGAATAGTACACGTCGGATGCGAGGAGCGCATCCTCCTTCGCTTTGTCCTGAGCGATTGCGCCGATGCAGATGAGCATCAAAGCTGCGACAATAAGGCTTATCTTTTTCATATCTAACAAATATCGTCTAAAATTTTGGATTTCCGAAAAAATGTCTACCTTTGCAGTCCATTTTTTTGGAAGAAGTACAACAATAAGACAGAAAGAAAAAGGGGGTGATTTAAGGAATGATCATCGTACAGGTTAAGGAAGGCGAGAACATCGAGCGTGCTCTTAAGAAATTCAAGAGGAAGTTCGAGAAGACAGGTGCAGTCCGTGAGATGCGCGCCCGTAAGACTTTCGAGAAGCCCTCGGTCAAGCGCCGTGTCGCGAAGATGAAGGCTATCTACGTACAGCATCTCCGCCTCGAGGAAGATCAGTAATCCCCTTTGTGAGATAAGAACCGCCGCGTCAGCGACGGTTTTTTATTATCTTTGACGCAAGGATTCATTTATTGTCATGAAACACTTCGCATTCATTATGAGTATAGCACTGACCGCAGCAGCTGCCGGCGGCTGCAACCCCTCCGGCGAGGGCAAGACTGCCGAATTCATGGACGCGATGCTCGCAAAGGCCGACCCCGAATATGCCGCCAACCCCGACATCAAGTGGAATTTCACCAAGTTCCTCGTAGACAGGAACGGCCAGCCGGTTGCCCGCTTCGAGCCCACTGTCGCTCCTGAGCAAATCGAAAAAGACATTCAGACTCTGCTGTGAATCAGGAACTGCTAAGAGATTACGCCGCGCGCTACGAGACCGCCGATTTCATCGTCGGTGATCCGTCGTGGTTCATGCACCAGGTCCGGGGGCAGGCGAATCAGGAAATGATGGCTTTTATCGCCGCGGCGCTCAGCTACGGCGCCCGCAGCCAGTTCCTCCCGAAAATACAGTCGCTGCTCGACGCTTCAGGCGGGGATGTCGACGGGTGGGTGCGCAGCGGCGCTTTCGGCGAAATCCTCAGAGCCGGCGACAATTCCTGCTTCTACAGGCTATACAGCAAAGACCTTATGAACAGGTTTCTCTGCGCCTGCCGCGAACTGCTCCTTGAGTACGGTTCACTGGGCGAGTTCATCCCGTCAGGCCCGGCGATAGGAGCGATCGAAGCTTTCTGCTCCTATTTCAGCGCCAGAGGGCTGGCCGTTATCATCCCCAAGGACACTTCCTCTTCCTGCAAACGGCTCTGTATGTTCATGAGGTGGATGGTGAGGGACAACTCTCCCGTAGACCTTGGACTTTGGGCGGAGAAGATCCCGCGCACCAGCCTCATCATGCCCATGGACACCCATGTGCTTACCGAGGCAGGCAAACTGGGGCTGGTACAGTCCCGCACGGCATCGATGGCCGCAGCGCGCCGGCTCACTGCCAAAATGGCCGAAATTTTCCCGGACGACCCCCTCAAGGGCGACTTCGCCCTCTTCGGCTACGGGGTCGATACAAATAAGCCGACCATAGATGCGGTCAGTTAAGGCGGTAGTAGGATTTTATGACACTGCCTGAGTATTCAGAAAGACCGGTAAGCGTCACGTCTCCTGTTTCAACGTCTATGAGTACGGTTACGCTTTGTGCCGTACGT
>CAMNNY010000129.1 GCA_946546175.1 uncultured Bacteroidales bacterium | reverse complement strand
AAGGAACGAGGGCGCAGACACGCTGGTTCCGCCCTTGATGACCGGCGCCATCGAAGAGATGGTGTAGGACGAGGCCGGAAGCAGGGCGTAAGCGGTGCCGTGGTTCTTGTTGTACTGCTCGAGGGCCTCGGAGTCGACCGTAATCGAGACGGTAACATCCTCGTCCATCCTGCAGGAAGAGGTCACGGAGAAGCCCATCGAAGAGGGGCCGTCGAGGTACATGCTGGCAACGGTTGAGTTCTCGCTGCCGGTAAAGTACACGACGTCTTTGTATTCGAGGGATTTCTTGCAGCCCGGAAGCAGCGCTGCGGCTGCCGCGAGGCATAATAAGATGTTTTTCTTCTTCATAACTTACTCATTATTCTGCTGCGGGAGGATATGCACCTGCAGGGTTCTGAAGCTGGATAGCCCTTCTCATGTGGCCGTAAGGGACGAGGTTGTCGGAGCCGGAGTCGACCGTGTTGTAGTCGCGCTGTCCGTGGAATGCTCCGAAGCCGCCCTTCCTCTGTCCGGACGAATGCTGGAATGCAGCGAACTCCTCCATCTTGCCACCCGTCTTCCAGAGGTCGCCGATGTTCTCGGCGAAGATCTGCTTGCTGACGGGGTAAGATGAGCTGAACGCAGCATCGGAGATTGCGCCGCCCTGGTTGCTGTAGAGCTGACGGACCTTATAGTTGACATAAGGCTCGGTCGCGGGTGGCGGACCGGTGTTGAAGTGGTCGATGATCAGGAGCTTGGAAGGATCCTTGGCATTGGGACCGCAGCCGATGAACTGTCCGAGATACTCCACGAACAGCGTCATTCTGTCGCCCGTAAGCATATCGCCCGCGGGCTCATAGTCGAGGTCAATGCCGTCGAGATCGTACTCGTACATCTCATCGAGGAGGTGGTCGCCGAGCTTCTGGCACCACTCGGGATAGGTCCCGTCGGGGTTCTTCTTCCTGTGGGCAAGGACGTCGGCGTTGCCGGCTTCGATGCCCGCTTCGTCAGCCTTCTGCTCCGCTATCGTCGCGGCTTCTTCGGCCGTCTTGCCCGCCGCTATGGCTGCATCGTAAGCCGGCTGGTAAGCCGCATTGTACGCATCCATGTAAGCAGTGATCTCAAGAGACTTGAAGAAGTACTTGATACGGATGATGGTGACGGTGACGAGCCTGGTCCCCTTGAGGCGGCGCATCTCGTACATCTCGTCGTAGTCGAGGCTTCCCTTCTTGGGGATTCCGCCCCAGAGCGAGACGATGTCGACGCTGTCGGGAATAGCCGAGAAACGGTATGCAGGCGAGGTGGGCACACCATAGTCAGCGAACCACAGATAGCAGATTGAATGGTCGCTCTTCTTGTACTCTCTGAGCTTGGCATAGTAGTCGTCGCTCTTGAGCGTGCGGTGCTGGAGTTCCAGCGGCTGAGGCTTTGTACATGACAAAACGGCCGCCAGAGGCAGCATCGCCGTGAGTAATAGTATTCTTGCTTTCTTCATATTCGCTTCTATTTTTTGTCCCACCAAAGTCTCGTGCCACCGTTGTCTCCCTTACCGTCGGAAGTCTCGGAAAGGAGGATTGTGACAGCCTCCTCGACGGCCTCCTTGTTGGTGGAGTACTCAGTGTCGGGATAGTTGAGCCTGCGGATCTGCAGATCGGTACTGATAAGGCCGGCGTTGCGGTTGACTATCACGGGAAGCACCTTGGGGTATCCCGTCCTGCGGAACTCAGACCACGCCTCCTGTCCGCAAGGGAAGATGGCGATGTACTTCTGGGTGATGATCTGCTCGAGGTGCTTCTCCAGCGAAGCGCCGTCAATCCACTTCACGGGGATATCCGAAAGAGGAGAAGCCTGTGAGTTGGAAGCCACCACCACATCAGTATAAGCGCCGGGAGTGAGGGTGGAATTGGCAAGATAAGCATCTGCGCCGGTTGCACCCGCAGCATCGAACGACACGCGGACACCCTGCTCGTAGTAGTCCTTGGCAGCCGATTCGGAGCCCCAGCGGAGCTCGTACTCGGAGCGGAGGAACCACGCTTCGGCCGCCTGCATCCACACGAGCGGATCGTTGTTGGTGCAGTTGACCTTGGAGAGAAGAGTGCTGTTCTTGTAGCCGTCGGTGATGCTGATTCCGTTGCGTACGCCGTGGTAGAGTCCGTCGGAGCCGGCAGTGAAATAGCTGCCCAGACGGGGATCTGCGTAGCCGTTCATGTAGGCCTCGATGGTTGCTCCCACCGCACCGTCGTTGAACTGATGCTGAATCACATAGAGAGGGTACTCCCATGCGCCGCTCGCAGGGCGGTTGCATGCAACAACGTCAGCCTTGGTCTGAAGCAGACCGTAAGGGTTGGCGAGTGCAGCATCGGCCTGCTGCTTGGAAAGCGCCGCATCGGCATAATAGACGCGAAGCGCAAGGCGAAGACGCAGGGTGTTGGCAAACTTGATCCAGGAGGTAAGGTTGCCCCTGAAGACATTGTCGTAGTCGGTGACGAGGGAAACTCCCGGATTAGAAGCCACGAAGTCGCCGAGCACGGTCACTGCAGAGTCGAGCTGGGCGAAGAACGCCTTGTAGACCGACTGCTGCGAATCGTACTTCTGGTGGAGTTCGCCTGCGCGGAGGTTGATATAGGGGATCGGGCCATAGGTGTCGGTGACACGGTGCATGGCCGCGACCTTCATGATGTCGCCCATGGCTGCAACCTGAGGCTGGCTTTCGCGCCATGCGTCGAGCTGGTTCCATGCGGCGACAAGGCGCACATAGACATCCCTGAACATGGCTCTGTACCAGCCTCCGGCCGTGACGTCGTACTGGTTGTTGTAGACCCAACCAGAGTTGATGGCACCGGTGTAGCCCGCGAAGATATTGCCCGCGAGGTCTTCGATTACCTGATAGTTGCTGCTGCCATACTCTTCCTCTCCCGCCTGATAGGTAGGGAGGACGTTGCGGGTCATCTGGGAGAAGGCCGAACCTGTAGAGAGATTGTCGTAAGACAGCATCTCATAGGTAGCCTGCTCCTTGTTGGTGTTCCTGTCGGCAAAATCCTTGGTACAGGAAACGGCCGCGATAGCGAGTGCGGCGATGAGAACGATGTAAGTTTTCTTCATATTTCCTGACTTTTAGAAGGTTGCTTTGACGGAGAATCCTAGGTTGCGGGTCGAGGGCATCATGAAGTAGTCGATGCCAGCGGCGTAGTTGCCTGCGCCTGCCACAAGCTCGGGATCGAACGGAGCCCTGCAGTAGATCATCAGAAGGTTGCGCCCCACGAACGAGACCTGAAGGCCTTTGATGAAGCTTGTCCACTTGTCTACGGGGATGCTGTAGCCGAGCGTGAGTTCGCCGAGGCGGACGTTGGTCATCGAATACGCGTAGCAAGCGCCTATGGCGTTGGTACCGTTGCCGCCCACTGTGGTGTAGTAAGACTCCACGTCGGGCAGAGGATAGCCGTTGACGGGGACGCCCTCGCCGAGGCGGTACTCACCGCTTCGCTCCGAGACTCCGTAGTAGTCGAGGGCTGCCTGGGTGAGCGAGACGCCCACGCCGCCTACCCTGGCATTGATCATAAATGCGAGGGAAACCCTGTCCCAAACGAAGGAGTTGCGCCACGAAAGGGTCCAGTCGGGGTTGGTGTTGCCCGCCTTGATGAACACGTCGCGGGCCGTAGCCACGGTGCCTCCTGTCGGCGAGACCCAGATGAATCCTTCGGAGTCGGTCTTGAGGGTGTTGACATAGAGGTCGCCAATGCTGCCGCCGGTGGTCAAACGCATCTTCACGCCGGAAGTGCCGCCCATGTCGAGGGTGTCGATTGCGACCTTCTGGCCGTCGATCTCCGTCTCGAGCATCTTGGCGATCTTGTTGCGGTTGGCAAACCATGTGAGGTTGGAAGTCCACTTGACAGGGCCGAGATCCTGCTTGATCTCAGCGGAGAGCTCCACGCCCTTGTTGTCCACACGGCCGGCATTCACATAGTATGTGCTGTAGGTCGAAGTGCTGGAAATCTCGGGGGTGAAGACCTGGTTGTAGGTCTTGGAGCTGTAGTAGGTGGCGCTCAGGCTGAGAAGGCCATCGAACAGACGCGCATCCGCGCCGAACTCCCATGAGCTGGTGCGCTCGGGCTGGAAGTCAGGCGAGGTCATATAGGTAACCGTCTGGGGAATACCGCCGGAGACCGAATAGGTCGGGTTGGCAAGGTAGCGCATCGGGGCGTTGCCCACCTGCGCGTACGAAGCCCTGACCTTGGCGAAGGGCAGGACGGAGGATTTCAGGTCCAGAAGGTCCGTGATAACTGCAGACACACCGACAGAAGGATAGACGATGGGCTTCACCTTCTCACCCTGCTTGGCAAGAGCCGAAGACCAGTCGCTGCGGATGGTCGCATCCACGAACACGGCATTGTTCCAGCCGAGCTGCGCGGTGGCAAACACCGACTGGGTCTGGTCGCCTACCGTCTCCTTGACAAAGTCGCGGTTAGGCTGCATGTTGGCAAGGGTAAAGAGGTTCGGCACCCCGATAAGGTCGCCCGCCGTCTTGGTCCCGCGGAACGAATAATCTTCGACTGCGGCACCGAGAGTTCCCTGCAGGGACACGGCACCGAAAGTCTTGCGCGCATTCAGGAGCACGTCAGCATAGGTCTGCTGGGTGAGATACTCGTTGTAGAAGTAACGGCCCTTGGCTCCGGCAAAAGTGCCGAGCGAAGAGGCATAGTTCTTCTGCTCGCTGAGGATGTCGGTATAGTCTGTCCTTGCGCGTGCAGTCAGATCGAGCCAAGGAGTAATGTCGTACTTAAGCGACCCGCCGAGAAGGAAGCGGTCCTTGCCGGTGGAGAAGGTATTGCGGTTGACGATCCAGAAAGGATTCTGCATGTCGAGGTTGAGATCACCCCAGCTCCAGTACTGGGTCTTGAACCCGCGCTCGGAGTTGTAGCGCTCGTAGATCGCATACTTGTGGAGATCGTCGCCAGGAGACATGAGGTAGAGCGGAATCAGCGGATTGTAGTACTGACCGCCGGCCGTCATGTTCTCCTCGCTCACCTTCATATACATACCCAGCACACTTACATGGAGCCTTCCTTCGAGAAGGTCGGCTGTGTGGTGGGCGGTGAAGTTGTAGCGTCCGTAGGCATTGCCGGGGACGACGCCCTGGGCGCCAACCGCAGCAGCGGAGAGCCAGGTCGAGGAGTTGTCGTCGCCGAAAGACAGCCCCACAGAATTCTGGGTGTTGTAGCCGGTCTGGAAGAACTCATCCATCGACCAAGTGGGTGCAGAAAGAAGCTTCTGCCCCCAAGAAGAGTAGTATCCCTCCTTCTGGCCGAATGAAGTCTGCACTGCAGGCAGCATAAACGGCGAGAGGAAGGTGGTGTTGTTGGAATAGGTGACACTGAGACCCTTCTCTCCCCTGCGGGAAGAGAGCATCATCACGCCATTAGCAGCCTTGGAGCCATAGAGTGCAGCAGCCGAAGGGCCCACGAGGGCCGACATGTCGGCGATATCGTCGGAGTTGAAGTTGGAGATACCGTCGCCGGTCAGCGCACTGCCGCTGTAGATGTCGTACTTGTCGCCGGGGTTGGTGAGCGAAAGGGCTGGAAGCGGGATGCCGTCGAGCACATAGAGGGCGTTGTTGTTGCCTGCTATGGACTTGGCTCCGCGCATCACGACCTTGGTCTCGCCTCCGATACCGGCCGACGAAGCATTGACCTGCACGCCGGCAAGGCGGCCTGCCAGAGAGTTGACGAAGTTGGCGTCGCGTGCGGCGAAAGCTTCGGACCCGATGGTCTGGACGATGTAGGAAACGGCTCTCTCAGAGCGCTTGATTCCAAGTGCGGTAACGACCACCCCGTCGAGGGTAAGATCGTCTGCCACCATAACCACGCTGATATAGTCCCTGCCGGCAATCTCTTCCACCACGTCCGCCATCCCGATATACGAGAAACGGAGGCTGCTGACGGAAGCGGGGACCTCAATGGTGAAGTTGCCCTCGAGGTCGGTGATCACACCCACCGACTGGACTCCCTCAGCCAGAACCCCTGCTCCGATAAGCGGAAGTCCGTCCTGGTCCAGCACCTGTCCCTTGACTGTCCTTGTCTGCTGAGCCCAGACGAGAGTCTGGACAAGCAGCAGAAGCGTCACAAACAGAAAGGATAGTGTTTGTCTGACTTTCATCAATTAAGCTTTTCAGTCAAAAAAAGAGAGTCCGAAGACTCTCTTCTTTTGAAAATGCGTTTTGGATTACTCAGCGCAAACAGGTGCGAGACCCTCAACATCGTTGACGTCGGTCCAAGCGCCTTCGATATCGGTAGCCTTGACATAAGTCTGCTGACCGCCGGCGAGAGCCTTGGTGAAGTCGAGGTCGTAAGCAGCACCCTTGGAGCCCTGGTTGGCAACAACGTGGCCTTCGTCGAGGTTCCAGTTCCAGCAAACTGCGAGACCGTCCTTATCCTCTACGTCGCAGAGGGTAGCGGCGACCTGCTCAGCGGAGAGAGCCTTGGTCCAGATGCGGGTGAATGCGATGTAGCCGAGGAATTCCTGTCCACGAGGATAGCCGGTGCCATCATCCCAGGTCATAGAGATGTCGAAGCGCTCGATAGGGAGCTCTGCGAAAACCTCGGGAGTGCTCTGAGCGTACTCGTCGATCTTCTCAGCGTTGTCATAGATGGTAACGTTGGTACCGTCGGCAACGATGGTGAGGACGTGCCACTTGTTGAGCTCCCAGATGTACATCTTGTCACCGTTAACACCTACGTAGCCGCTGTTGTTGTTGCCGAATACGTCGGAGTTGAAGCGGAGGCTGCCCTTTGCGCCACCGTCGTTGAAACGGAGGAGCCAGCCCTTTTCAGCAGAGTTGCTGATCTGGCCAAGACGGTTGCACCATACATGGTAAGCAGCGTCACCTTCGCCACGGGTCTTGTCATAGTCGTGCCACTCGTCAGCGTAGAATTTCCACTGCATGGTAACGGCCTTAGGGTCGATGACGAGTTTGTCCTCTGTGAAGTGGAACTCGGAGTTGCGGTTGTAGTCGTGGATGTCCATCACATAGTCCCAGGAAGCCTTCTCAGGCTCAGGAAGGGTCCAGTCGGGAGTTGCGCCTTCAGCGGTAACTTCCATAAGCTCGAGACCGGAGTTGTAGTAGATGTCGTACTTGCCATCGAGACCGGGCTTGATGTTAACGCCATTGTGCTCAACTGCGAAAGGCTGTCCGAGGGCTACGAAGGTACCGCCACGGTTGGCGTCCCATGCCTTCTGATAACGGATCTTGAACTCATCAGCTGCTGTGAGAGTTACGCTCTTTGCAACAAAGATGTCGCCGTCCTGTGCCATTGCGATGTCGACTTTCCACTCGTCTCCTGCGATGGAGCCGATAACTGACCAGTCAGACTCAACGACCGGAGTGGGTTCGGGTTCGTCACCACCCTTGTTGTCCTTACATGCTACGCAAACTGCAGCTGCAGCAAATGCGATAAGCGCGAATTTGAAAACTTTTTTCATTGTGTTTTAAATTAATAAATGGTTGTTGTTAATGTGTTTTCGATTAAGGTTTTTAGCTCACAAATATAATAAAATTATTATTCTGAACAAACATTGATCTCATCCTTGACCCACTTGATGTGCGAAGCCGCGCTGGCGTTGCTCTGGTAGCCGCCGCCATCGGTGAATTCCTTGACGGACTTGGTCCAGTCCATGTCGTAGCCGTGGCCGGTCTCATCCTTGAAGGTGGTGCCGCTGTCCTGGTTGAACTTCCAGTATGCGATAAGGCCTTCGGATGCGGGATCGGTGCCGCAGAGCGTGCCCTGGATCTGGCCCTTCGAACGGGCGTAGTTCCAGACGCGCATCTCGCAGATACGTCCGGCGAAACTCTGTGAAGAGCCGTAGCTGGTCCATGACATTCCGAGCTCGATACGCTGGAAGTAAGTGGTCTGGTCGGAGGTAAGGGTGGTGGCGTCGGGCTCTCCGTTGATGTAGAGCTGATAGGTCGATCCGTCCCATACCATCGAGAGCATGTACCACTGGTTCTCTTCGAAGAGGGTCGTGGTGGTGTAGTCACCGCCGGAAGGGGTCACGATCTGGAGCGACCTCCAAGGACGTCCGTTTTCGTTGAAACGAAGCATGTTCTGACCGCCCTTGTATCCGGCGGGAACTCCGTCGATAGGAGTGGTGAAGTTGCACAGACGGCAGATCTGCTCTGCACCGTCGCTCTTGAGATTGGTTGGATAACACTTGATCTCGTAAGTGTACTGCTCAAGGCTGACACCCTTGTCATCCGAGAACTCGAACTCTGAGTAGAGACCTATGTCGTCGAGGCTCAGGGCGTTGAACGACATGGTGCGGGCGATGCGGATGATGGCCGAACGGGAAGACTCCAGAACCTCGAAATCAGTTCCTTCTACGGAGGCGATGCTGACGGGGATTGCGTAGCTGACACCGTTCTTGATAAAGGAAATGTCCTTGAGGGTAACGGGCAGCGCATCAGTGCTTGCAGTTCCCGCGGGGATGGTCAGGGTAGTGGTGGGCACGTCGAGATATTGAGGCTCCACACACACATAAGAGCTGCCGTGAGCGGCATTGTAAGCCTCAAGGGCTTCAGCATCGCTGACCTTGACGGTCACGGTGACATCCTTGTCGACCTTTCCGGTGGTGGAAACCACGATATTGTAGGTTGCAGGAGGGTTGTCGCCCACTGCGAGCTTCACGAGGGGATTCTCTTCCGTCCCCGCCATGAATACGACCTGCTTGCCGTATTCGAATTTGTCGCCTTCGGTGCAGCTCAGCGCCGAAAGAGCGAGTGCAGCAAGTGCTGCTATGCTAAAGAATTTTCTCATAAGGCTTATTCTTCTGCTGTTTGGGGAGGATTGGCCGCTGCGATGGCGTTGCGCAGGTACCCGTAAGTGTTGTAGGTGCCGCGGGCCGTCTTCACGGAGTATTTGTAATCATTGTCAATATAGTAAGCACCGAATCCCTTGGCTCCGCCGCTCTTTGCAAAGAGAGCATAGGCTTCCATCGAGTAGAGGTCTTCGCCGTACTCGTTGGTGGAAGGACTGGACCAGCGCTTGCCGCCCTGTGTGTAGTTCAGAGGGCTTCCCTGCTCCCACTGCTCGCAGAGTATCCACTTGTCGGGATGGGAATTGGAGAGCTGGGAGTTGGAGCTGAGGCCGCTCTGGACCGAATAGGCCTGATTGATGATGTAGTTGCAGTGCTTGATGGATGCCTCCGGGGGAACTCCTCCGAAGTAGTCGATGATCAGGAGCAGGTCCTTGCCGGGAGAATCTTCGGGAGCGGAAGGACCCATTTTCTTCGACAGATAGTTTACTACCCAGTTGATCTGCTTTTCGCCCCAGCCCTCGTAGTCGAAGTCGAGACCGTCGATGTTGTAGTCGAGGCACTTACGATAGAGGAACTCGGCATAAGCCTCGTGGCTGTCCTGCTTGTTCTTCGAAAGAGTCCAGACGGTAGTGTCGGCTCCGTCGATCAGCTGGAACTGCTGTCCCCAGTGGGAAGCGTCGGCGTGAAGGACGAAACGGGTACCCTTGACCTTGCGGCAGTACTGCATGTCGGCATAGCAGTTGGGAGAATAGTCGAACTGATAGTCGGGCTTGCCGCCTACGAACCAGCAGAAGTCGGAGTGCTCCTTGTCGGTAGGTGCGCCCATCCAGAGGTTGACGATGTCGAGCGAATCGGGAAGGGCGAGGAAGCGATGCTCCATGGTATTATAGTCTATATAGAGGTTGGATGCTCCCTCGAGGGTCGCGTACCGTCCCATATACACGTAACTGATGACGTGGTCGCTCTCCTTGTACTCGCGAAGGGCCTTGTAGTAGTCGGCCTTGCGGGCCGCATCCTCGTCGGATCCGGGAATCACGGTATTCTGGATGACCATCTTCTCTTCCTTGACACAGCCTGCGGCAAGTGCAAGGACGGAAAGTATAGCGATAAATGTTTTCTTCATAATTTTAAACCTCCATTGAATTAGAAAGGCTTCTTGTCCCACCACAGGCGGGTTCCTGCATTGTCAGCTCCGCCGAGGGCGGCAACTCCGCTGGCATAGCCGTCGGGGTTGGTGGACTGCTCGGAGGTAGGATAAGGGCAACGGCGGATCTGCTGGTTGGTATCGACAGTTCCGTTGGAGAAGTTGTTGACCGGGACGATGAGTGCCGGATAGTGCAGACGGCGATACTCTGCCCAGCCTTCTGCGCAGTTGGGGAAGAGGGCGATCCATTTCTGGGTAGCGATCTTCTCGAGCTTGCCTTCGAAGCCTGCAGACTCGTTCCAAGCGATGGTGACGCTCGAAGGAGCGGCCGCGTTGTTGGTCGAGACATTGTCTGCGAAAGCAGCCGGCTTGGAAGTCGCATCGGCGATATAGGCTTCTGCTCCGGTAGCGCCCCACTCTTCGAATGAGAGGGCTATGCCCTGCTCGTAGAAGTCCTTGGCGCTGCCGCCCATGTTCCATCCGCGGATGGCACCCTCAGCACGGAGGAATGCGACCTCGGCTGCGTTGAGCCAGCAGATGTTGTAAGCGGTTGCGTTGGGAGCAGAGACATTGCCTGCAGCGTTCTTGTAAGGATTCCAGTCGCTGGGGTTGATTCCGAGGCGTACGCCGTGGAGGTTGCCGTCGGCAGCGGGCTTGGCGATCTTGAACTTGCGGGGATCGTTGAAGCCGTTGAGGTAGCTGTCGAAGGAGGCGCCCATCTGGATGTCACCGTCATTGAAGTTGACGTTGATCTCGTACATCGGGTGATGTCCGACTCCGCTGACCACTGCATTCTCGCTGTTGGCGGTCACGAGGCCTCCGAGGTTTGCGACAGCGGCTTCGGCGTTGGTGCGGGCGAGGGTTTCGTCGGCATAGACAACGCGCATTGCGAGGCGGAGCCTGAGCGAATTGGCGAACTTGACCCACTTGGCGATGCTGCCGCCGTAGACGATGTCGTAGGTGTCGAGAGCCACCGTACCTGCAGCCGCATAGGGCTCAAGAGTGGTGATAGCCTCATCGAGTTCGGTGAAGAAAGCCTTGTAGACAGCTTCCTGGGTGTCGTAGAGGTTGCCCGATACCGATCCGGTCTGCGAGTAAGCGATAGGGCCGAAATAGTCGGTCACCTGGTGCATGGTCGCGACCTTTACTATCTTGGCGAGAGCGAGGGGAATCACGAGGTGGTTCTCTTCGCAGTAAGCCTTGAGGTTGGTGAATGCCGACATTCCGTACTCATACTTGACGTTGAACATACGGCTGGGGTACTGGTCGTAGACGTTCCATCCGGAGTTCTGTGCGGAGTTGCCGGTTGCGTGGGTACTGCCCATATATCCGGCCCAGATGTCTGCACAGAGGTTGTACATGATCTGGTAGTCGGAATCGAGATAGGTTCCGTCCCTGTAGATGATCACGGAACGCTCAAGCTGCTGGAACATTGCACCGACCTTGAGGTTGTCCTCTGCGAGGTTCTCCTCATGGGCGTTGTAGTGGTCCTTGCTGATTTCCTCGAAGCCTCCGGTGCAGGATGCGAGGACGAGCGAAGCGGCAATAGCTATTGAGATATTTCTTGTTTTCATACTTGTGCCTCCCATTAGAATTTAACTTTGACAGAGAAGCCTGCACTGCGGGTCGAAGGCTGCATGAAGTAGTCGACGCCCTGGTTGTAAGTTCCCACATTGGAGGTCATTTCGGGATCGAAAGGAGCCTTCATGTAGAGCATGAGGAGGTTGTTGCCCACAACGGAGAAGTTGATTCCCTTGAGGTACTTGAGGCCGAGCTTCTGCACGGGGAGGTCGTATCCGAAGGAAACTTCCTGCAGACGGGCGTTGTCGGCGCTGTAGACATACTGGCTCATGACGCCTACACCGCCTGAGATAGTCTGGTAGAAGCCCTGGACATCGGCGATCTTCATGCCGTTGACATTGACATAGCCAAGATCGCGGGCGTCGCCCGTATCCTTGGAGATACCGTAGTAGTCGAGGACTGCCTGGGTCTTGGAGACCACGACACCGCCGAAGCGTGCGGTAACGAGGAAGCCGAAGGTGAAGCCGTAGGCTCCGAACGATCCGCCGAGGCTGAAACGGTCGCGTGCGTCGGTAGTACCGGCGTAGACCATGTTGTCCTCTGTGAGGTCAGCGATAACCATACCCTTGGAGGTCTGGTCGAGGTAGTTGTCGGAATCGACGCGCAGGGTGGTCACATAGACGTCGCCGAGGGTGCCGCCTTCGTAGAGGAAGGTATTGACGCCGGCGAAGCCGCCCATAGGGATGCGCTCACGCTTGATGACCGTACCGTTCTCGTCGGGGAACTCGAGGCTGACGATCTTGTTCTTGTTGAAGGTGTAGGTACCGTAGAGGCTGTAGTTGAACTCGCCGATCTTGTCGCTCCACCTGAGCGAGAGTTCGACACCCTTGTTGTCGACCTGACCGCCGTTGACCCAGTAGTTGGAGCTTTCGGAGGTAGAGGTGATGCGGGGGTTGTAGAACTGGTTGAAGGTGCTCGACTTGTAGTAGGTAGCGTCGAGCTGGAGCTTGCTGTCGAAGAGGTGGATGTTGGTACCGAGCTCCCAAGACTTGGTGCGCTCAGGAACGAGGTTCCTGTTGAGCTTGCTGGAGGTGGTTCCAACGTTGCCGTCGGTGACGGTGTAGACCTCGTCGGTGAGGAAGAGGTTGGCTGCCGGGGAGTTACCTACCTCGGAGTAAGACAGGCGGACCTTCCAGTAAGGGAGGATGTCGGTCTTGAGTGCAGGAACAGCCTCGGTGAGGATGCCGCTGAGACCCACTGTCGGGTAGAAGATACCGGTGTTGACGAGGGTCGAAGACCAGTCCTCACGGGCGGTGAGGTCGAGGTAGACCATGCTCTTGAAACCGACCTGGACGTTGGCGAAGACGGCCTGGTTCTGTGAGTGCCATCCGCTCTGCTCGAGCCTTGTGGATGTATGGCTGCGGTCGATGTTGTTCAGCGAGAAGAGGTTGTTGATGCTGGCAAGACGGCCGTAAGCGAAGTCGCGCTCGTAGCGGACGTCGTCGATATTGGCACCGACCACACCGGTGAGGTTGACGATATTGTCTTCGCCGAAGTACTTGTTGAAGGTAGCGAGGATCTCACCGAAACGCTGCTCGTTGTAGTCGGAGGTGCGGGAATACTTACCGTGGATCGAACCTTCGGTGAAGAGGGTTGCGGTGCCGGCGTCGAACTTGTCTTCGGTCAGGCCGTCGGTGCGGTCAAACTTGGCCCTCGCGCTGATGGTGAGCCACTTGACGGGCTTGTACTGCAGCTGGGCGGTAGCCATGAGACGGTTCTTGGTATTCTGCCACTTCTGGTGCTCTGTAACCCAGTAAGGGTTCTGCATCGAGTGGTCGGTCCAACCTGAAGGCCACCACTGGGTCTGGATGTTGCGGCCTGCGTCGTAGCGCTCATAGATCTGGACTCTGGTCCAGTCGCCGCCTGCGGGGAACAGATAGACAGGGACGATAGGGTTGCCGTACTCGCCCTGTGCGGTCATGTTCTGCTCGAAGACACGGCCATAGGAGCCGTTGAGATCGAGGGTGAGGACATCCTTGATGAGGTCGGTCGTGTTGCGCACCGAGAAGTTGTAGCGGTCAACCTCGTTGTTGTGGACGATGCCGCTTGCATTTGCGACCGATGCCGAAACATAGGTCTGGCTGCGCTCGGTTCCGGAAGAGATGCTCACGGAGTTGACCTCGTTGATACCTGTGCGGAAGAAGTTGCGGGGGCTGTAAGACGAAGCGCTTGCGAGCTTGGGACCCCAGCTGTAGTACGATCCTTCTTCGGACGGGCCGTAAGTGTTCTGGAACGAAGGCATGATGTATGCCCTGGAGAACGATGTGTTGTTGGAGTAATTGACCTCGAAAGTGTCTTTCTGACCCTTCTTGGTGGTGATGATGATCACACCGTTTGCTGCGTTGGCGCCGTAGAGGGCTGCTGCGGAAGGACCCGAAAGGACGGAGATGGACTCGATATCGTCCTGGTTGAGAGTTCCGAGGATGTCACCGGTCTGGCCTGCTCCTTCGTAACCGCCTGTAGGCTGGGTGCCGACCTGCGACTGCATAGGAATACCGTCGATGACGTAAAGTGCGTTGTTGTTGTTGGAGATGGACTTGGATCCGCGCATGACGATACGCGAAGCGCCGCCCACACCTGTCGAAGACTGGCTGATGGATACACCTGCCACCTTACCGTTAAGTCCGTTGACGAACGAACCTACGGGGCTGACAGTCTCGATCTTGGCCTGCTGGACATTGTACGAAAGGGATTTCTCTTCCTTGCGGATACCCATTGCAGTAACGACCGTGCCTTCGAGGGAAATGCTGTCTGAAGGAAGGGTGACATTGATCACCGACCTTCCGCCGATTTCCTCAATCACGTCTTTCTGGCCGAGGCAGGAGAAATGGAGAGCTGTTGCGGAAGCCGGAACCGTGATGGTGTACTTGCCGTCGAAGTCGGTGATAACACCTATCGAGGCATCGCCTTCCACCACAACCCCTGCTCCGATGAGCGGCTCGCCGTACTCGTCGACCACCGTACCGGTGATAGTCCTGTTCTGAGCGGACAGAACACCGGTAAAGATGAACAGTCCGGCAAGAACCGTGCAGGCTCTCAGAAGGACTTTCTCAAGAGTGTTGCTCATAAAGATTTAATGGTTGTTAATTAATATTGTTGGTTAATGTGTTACAAAAAAGCCCGCAAATATAACAAATTTTCTGTAAATCAAAGATTTTTGATTGCAGTGTCCATCCAGGCGAGTCGCTTGGTATAGAATTCCTTCATGGCCTTCACTGCGGCGTCGTGGGTGCTGTAGTGCTTCACGTTGTAATCATCTCCGCCGTAAGAAGAGATGTAGGGGGCGAAACCTGCGCTGTCGTTATGGGCGAACGCGAGCTTGTCGTATTCGTACATCTTGTCTATGAAGGCAGGAATTTTGTCGAGGCGGGGCTTTACCGTCTCCCATTCCTGCTGCAGGAGCTCCACGAACTGCGGATCCCTGAACATATACTGGTAGTAAGTCGGCCTGTTGTGCTCCCAGATGTAGGGATAATCGCCGTAGTCCTTGATCCACCAGCCTTCCGGCTCCGACGTGTCCACATAGTATTCGCCCTGCATCGAACGGGTGTTGCCGAGCGCGAGGTCGAAGTCCCAGCACATCGGCATGAAGAGCTTCGTGTCGGCGTCTTTTGCGAAGTAGGTGGACAGGCGCATATTGCCGTCAGGGTTGCGCGTCAGCTCCTGGACTATGAAGTGCCGCACGAAGGTAATCACCTCGGCATGAGCCCAGTAGCCTGTCTCTTTGTCGAATTTCTCCTCCGACAGAAGCCTCTCGAGCGTGTTGACCTGATCCATGATAAACACTGCCCCGGGGACTGTCGAGTCGTTGAACTTCTTTTGGGCCAGCTCCTCAAAATCGGGATCCTTGAACTTTATCTTCTTTTCGAAATAAGCGCTGCGGAAGTACTTGTCGTCGTCGTCTTTGTTGTCAAGCTCGATGAAGAATCCTCCTTCGGTATCCGTAGGATGCATGGGGGTGACATTGACCTTGGACGTGCCGGTCTCCTTTTGCTCGAAGAGGGTGTAACAGCCGGCATAACTGCCGTTGATATAGAGCTCCACCGCCCTGAAGCGAGGCGACCAGGGCATGCTCACTAGCCTCGCGATGCGCTGAGAGACGGCATTGCGGAGCAGGGTGCCGTCCTTGACGTCGGCGAGCAGTATCCAGTCGCGGTCGCCGCTCATCCCGAACACTTTGTGCTTGGTGTCGAGCTTCACCCTGTAGGAGTTCTTGAGGCCGCCTTCGGCGTTCCACGATGTGTTGCCTCTGCCACGGATGCGCATCGGCACGGTGAGCAGGGTGGAGTCGGAATACATCTTCGCGGGGTCCTTGAAGGTTATTGTCCCGACCTTGTAGTTATTCTTGTCGGTGATTGCGCGGCCATCGCCCGTGATTACGTCGACACGGGGGAAGTCGGCGAGCTTCGAGACGACGTTGTAGGTCGGCCAGTCGGGCACGTCGGCGCCGGTGTCATCCCAGCGCCCCGCCGGCTTAGCGGGGATGCTGTCGGTAGGGGTCACCGGAGTCTGAGTGGTATCTGCGGGGTCGGGGCCGTCGCCTCCCCCGGGTATAATGTCGGGCTTGTCGCAGGCCGCGACTATCATCGCCATTGCGGCCGCTGCCCAAAATAGCTTCTTTATCTTCATTGCAATATTCCAAAGTCGGAGAGTCCGTAGGTAGTGTCTGTGGAAGTGGTTAGTGGAGTGAGACGTATCCAGCGGGCCTTAAGCGGCAGCTCAACCTCCGTACGGACCGGGTTGTTGCGGATGTTGTCGAACATGCCTTCTTCGCGAAGGACAGTCCAGGTCCTGCCGTCGGCGCTGGTCTCCAGCCTCCACGTCAGGATGACGCCTCCTTCACCTTTATATATAGGAGTATAGTAGATGCCTTTGCAGGATGTTTCGCCGCCGAGGTCGAGCACTATCGGCTCCGCGGCGGGGTGGACGGTCCCCTTCGCGCGGACGGTGGCCGGATCCTCGTAGACCGTATCCAGATAGAGCTCCGGGCGGCCGAGATGCGGGCGGCCGAGCGACGAAAGGACGGTGATGCGAAGAGCGTCTGCGGTCGTCTCGCCGACGAGGACGATGCGCTTGAGGCCTACCGTCGTCTCGCGGGCAATCTCCTTCCAACCGTCGGGCGTGCGTGCTTCGACCGTGAATTCGGCGATGCGCTGCCCCTTTCGGACGTCTTCGCAGAGAACTATTCGGTTAAATGTCCGGGGGCCGGGCAGTTCGAGGGTAATCCCGCTTCCCGACCGGCGTACCTTCGCGCCCGCTGCGAGATCTTCCGCAAAGATCTTGTCGAGGGCGGCACGAAATTCCATCAGCCTGATGGAGTCTCCCGCAGGGATAAGCCCGCGCGTGTCCGGCGGCACGTTGAGAAGCAGGAGCGAGTTGCGCCCCACGCTCTCATAGTATATCTTGAGGAGTTCGCTTACGCTCTTGAGCCTGCCGCTCTCGCTTTCTTTCCAGAACCAGCCCGGGCGGATAGACACGTCGGTCTCGGAAGGTATCCACTGAGACCCGCCGGCATCACCCTCATTGAGGTACTTCCAGTACTCGCCCGGAAGCTGCTCGCGGGTGGCTCCGTACTTCTCCGGCGAGAATGTCGCCCAAGACGTGCGCCCCGCGCTTCCCTCTTCGTTGCCCACCCAGCGGCAGCCGGGTCCGACATTGGAGAAGACGATGGCATGGGGCTGGTCGGTAAACACTTCCCCGAGGAAGAGCGGCCAGTCGTACTCCTGGCGCTTGCCGTTTGGACCTTCGCCGCAGGCTCCGTCGAACCACTGCTCGAAGACCGGACCGTAGTCGGTCAGGGCGCTGTGGAGGGTCTGCCGGAAGACCTCATTGTATTCGGGAGTCCCGTAGTGGGGGTCGTTGCGGTCCCAAGGCGAGATATAGATACCGAACTTCAGTCCTTCAGCCGCGCAGGCCTCGGACAGTTCCCTGAGGACGTCGCCCTTCCCGCCGCGCCACGAAGACTCGCGGACTGTATGGGTGCTGACCGGATTAGGCCAAAGGCAGAAACCGTCGTGGTGCTTGGCGGTGATGATGATACCGCCAAAGCCGGCAGCCTTTGCCGTGCGTGCCCACTGGCGGCAGTCGAGAGCCGTCGGGTTGAAGATATCCTCTGCTTCCGTGCCCTCGCCCCACTCGCGTCCGGTGAAGGTATTGGGGCCGAAGTGGCAGAACATGTTCATCTCCATCGACTGCCAGTCGAGCTGCTCCTGCGAAGGGACGGCTCCGTAGGGGCGGGTGCAGGCCGCGATGGCCAGCACGGCCACGATCAGAGGCAGGCGTCTCATAGGCCGGAGACGGTGTCGTTGTAGAGGCCGAATTCGCTGATTACGGGGCAGGCCTTGGTGGTGTTGATCTTGAACTTGACGGCGTCGGTAGTCACCGAGGGACCGAGCAGGATGCGCTTGTGGCCGATAGTCGTACCTGTCTTCCATGCAGACCACTTCCCGTCTTTCTTGTACTGGACGCTGAATCCCTTCACCCTCTGACCCAGAGGAATGTACTCCTGGACCACGACGCGGTTGAAGGTCTTCTGCCTGTCGAGGGTAATCTCTACCTCAACCTTGGACTCGTCGTCGTTAACAGCGAACCATGTCTCAGGATCGCCGTCGAACATGAACTGAGGGCCGTATTTCTCTACGTTGTTGCCGCGGACCTTTGTGGCTACGGCTTTCGCACCTTCGGCGAGATTAGTTCCGAAGACGGCCTCGCGCATACGGGTAAACTCTTTGATGACGGCTTCTTCATAGCTGTCAATCACACCCTTGTCGGACGGGGGGACGTTCATCAGGAACACGCCGTTGCGGCCTACGCTCTTGTAGTAGAGGTCCATAAGCTGGACGGCGGTCTTACGGTAGTCATTGGCTCCATAGAACCAGCCGTTGTGGTCGCCGATCTGCTGAATCGAGAAGTCGCATTCGGCGGGGCACCACGAAGATGCATCTTCGTCGCCCTTGCTGAGGTAGGAGCCGTAGTCGCCGGGGAGGTTGCTCGGCGAGAGGCCGCGGCCGGAGATGTCGAGGGTGGCCCAGTCGGTCTCTCCCGCGATACCGTCTTCGTTGCCCACCCAGCGGCATCCGGGGCCGCCGTTGGAGAAGATGACGCACTGAGGGTTGATGTCGAGGATGGTCTTGTTGACCGAGCTCCAGTTGAACGAGCCTGCATGGTTACCGTCGAGCCAGAACTCCACGACAGGGGCATACCTTGTCATAAGGTCTTTGGCCGCGTTCTTGAAACGGGTCTCGTAGGTGCTTGTGCTCACACCGCTGACTTCGATCATCCTGTCCCAGGGCGAAAGGTAGATACCCATCGCGACGCCGTACTTGTCGCAGGCCTTGCGCAGCTCCGCAAGCACGTCAGTGTGGTTCTTGCAGGCTTCGTTGGCTACGTCGGTAGTGCTCTCCGGATTATCCCAGAGGCAGAAACCGTCGTGGTGCTTGGCCGTGATGATTATCTCGCCGAAGCCGTTGTCGGCTGCGACCTTCACCCACTGGTCTGCATCGATCGTGGTCGGAGCGTAGTTCTGCAGGAGCAGGCTCTCGCTCCAGGGCTTGCCGTTGCAGGAGGAATTTTCTCCGTCCCAGCCTGAGAATGTAGCCTGGCCGTAGTGGTAGAACATCAGAAGTTCACGCCTCTGCCACTCTACCTGGCCTTGTGTGGGCACTGCGCCATAGGCAGCGGGTATGCCGGGATCCGTTACGGGATCGGGAGTCGGCTCCTCCGGCGTAGTTGTGGTGTCTTTCTGCGGCGGGTCCTGAGGTACAGGAGACACGTTTGTAGTATCGGTCTGAACCGGTTTTTCAGGGGTGTCAGGGGTTACGTTGGGGCCGCAACTGACGATGACAAGCATCGACAACAGAGCCCCGGCAATGCTCTTGTTCTTTACCATTGAATTAACGGGCTTTGGCTATTACTTTTATTGATTCTTCGGTGGGTTTGCCGGCCACGACGGGCTGCAGACGAAGGACTACCGAATCGCCTGAGGCAATGCTCTCAGGCATCGTGAAGGTGACATGGAGGGTGTCCCTGCCGTCTTTGTCCATCTCGAGATCCCTGCGCATCGCGACACATTCGGGGCGCTCGCCCTGAAGATCGAAATGCACGTCCATATTGCGCGGAGTGTCATTGCCGACATTGAGCGTAACCCGCTTGGATTCGCCCGGATCGAGGATACCGAAGCTGAGCAGCTTGTTGCCGGCGTAGAAATCGCGTCCGAGGTGGTAGCGGGCATGGTCGGTCACGGGGTGTTTCATCGGAATCACCTTGCCGACAAAGGGGAAAGAACGGATGACGCCGTCCTTGTAGCGGATGTCGACCTGTCCGTCGATGGCACCGCTGCGGTAAGCAGGGTCGTAGGTGATTGGAATCCGCTGCCACTCGCCGGGTGCGATCGGCTTGTTGTTGACGATGGGAGTAGTACAGCGGCAGGTGGTGCGGGTCTGTCTGGCGACGATTGTATCATTGGTGGTGTTCTGATATAGAATCACGAACTCGACCGGACCGTCGGCTTCCTTGATTGTGCCGATATCAACTATTGTGTGGTCGTCTACTATATATTCTTTGGGGCCCTTGGGGGCGCAGGATGCTGCGAGGAGCACGAGGCTGGCTGCAGCGGCTAAGGTTATTTTGTTTCGCATACTTCTTGATAAGGATAGCCCGCAAATATAACTAAAAAAATGGTATCTTTGCGGGCTATGACCTTGAAGCGCACACACATATTGGTCTGCGGGCTGCTGGCGGCAGGGCTGCTGATTTATGGTTGCCAGCCCGAGAGGCCGGATATAATCCCCGAACCGGTTCCCCAGCAGGACACCACTCAGGTGGTCCCTCCGGAGCCGCAGAAGCCAGCCGGCCCGGTTATACCGGACACGCTCAAGTCACTCCCCTGCGTCTATATCGAGACTCCGAACCATGCAGAGGTCACGAGCAAAGAGATATGGGTTGAACCATCCACCATAATGATTACGGGCGATGGAGGCGAAGTGCTTTTCGAGCAGGACAGCCTCAAGATCCGCGGACGCGGCAATTCCACCTGGGTATGGTTCGACAAGAAGCCATACTATATCAAACTGTCCCACAAAGCCGACCTGCTCGGCACCGGCAAAAGCCGCAAGTGGGTCCTTTCGGCTAACTGGATGGACCGCACTCTCCTTCGCCACCACGTTGCGTTCGAGGCGGCAAGGCGCACTTCTCTCGACTGGACACCAAGCGGCCGCTTTGTCGAACTCTACCTCAACGGAGAGCACCTGGGCAATTATTGGCTTGGGGAGAAGATCAATGTCGAGGGCTCAAAGTTCACGGCCGACTACCTTTATTCGTTCGATACATCCGACAAGAGCGAGGAAGATTTCATCTCCTACGGGACCTACCGCGCTTTTATCCGCTCATGGGGCACTCCTGTCGAGGTCAAGTACCCCGACCGCGACGACTACCTTCCGGGAGCTTTCGCTACCGTTCTCTCGCAGGCATCCACCACGCTTGATTCAATGACCGACGCCATCGCCGCCGGCAAATACGCGGACGTCATCGACGTGGACAGCTTCTGCGACTGGTATCTGGTGCACGAACTGTGCTACAATCAGGAGCCCAATCACCCCAAGAGCTGCTTCTTCCACTGGAAAAACGGAAAGATGTATGCCGGCCCCGTCTGGGATTTCGACTGGGGCACCTTCACTCCCGAGCACAATTCCCTGCTTATCCGCGAGAGCCTCTGGTTCGGCACGCTTCTCGCCGATGCCTCTTTCGTCTCGCGCCTGAAGCAGCGCTGGGCTACGCTCAAGCCCTCTTTCGAGACTCTGGGCGATTACATCGACGAGCAGGCCGACCTCATCCGTGAGTCGGAGGCGGTCAACCATCGCATGTGGCCTTGCTACCCCAACCCGCTTTCGGAAGACGGCAGCGGGATGGTCAACCACGACGAGCAGCTCACCTTCCAGCAGGCTGTCGACCGTATGAAGTCTTCGCTCAGCTGGAGGATTTCCGCTATTGACAAACGCCTTTCCGAGCTATGAGAAAGTATGTCTTCGTTTTAGTCGCGGCTGCTGTCTTGTTCGCTTCGTGCGGGAAAGAAGATATTCTTCCCCCGCAGGACGACCCTGAGGAGCAGGTCGATCCTTCCGATCCCGGTACGCCGGACGATTCGGGTACACCCTCCGAACCCGCTGACTCTTCGGACATTCCGCGCGAGCGCGTCGGGCGCATGCCAAGGGTCACGATCACGGTAGACCCTTCGGACTTCGAGGCACTCTGCTGGTGGGACAAGGATACCTACATCAAGGGAACGATCAGCTTCGAGGACCCCGACAGATGGTACTCCGACAGCACCTCCCTCTCGCTCGGTTTCCAGATGAAGGGCCGCGGCAACACTAGCTGGAACAATGAAAAGAAGCCCTTCCGGCTCAAACTCGATTCCAAGCACCGCGTATTCGGAATGAATGGCAACAAAGACTGGGTGCTTATCGCCAACTACAACGACAAGTCGCTGCTCCGCAACACTCTGGGATTCAAGGTCTCGAAGATCTGCGGCCTTTCTTGGACCCCGAAGGTGCGCGCCTGCGATGTGACCATCAACGGCCGGGACTACGGTAGCTACCTCCTCGTGCAGCACAAGGAAGTCGCCGGCGAGAAGGTCGACATCCATCCGGAGCTCAACGACTACTACATCGAGGTGGAGACCTCAGGCAACGACTACCGCATCCCTCAGCTTGGGACTCCAATCTATTTTAAGGATCCCACTCTTGCCGAGATGGGTGCCACCCGCGAGAAGTATATCCGCGGCTACCTCAACGAATGGGGCGCAGCCGTGGTGGCCGACAATTACGAGAAGGTCTACGAGATGATGGACATAGACTCCTTCGTCAATTTCTTCATCGTGGAGGAGCTTGCCAAGAACATCGACGGCAATTTCCGCAAATCCACCTTCATGACCAAGGTCGACGGCCAGAAACTCGTCCTCTACCACGTCTGGGATTTCGATATCGCATTCGGCAACTGCAACTATATGCATTCAGAGTTCCTGCCCGACTCTCAGGGCATCTACGGCAACGACCCTACGGGATGGTATGTGAAGGTTGTCGACGAAAGGAAGAAATCATCGGGACTCTATCAGCACCTGTTCAAGGACCCTTCGTTTGTAGCCCGTGTCAAGGCTCGCTGGCAGGAAGTCTATCCTTCTTTGTGCGAACTTCCCGCCTGGCTCGAGGAGGAAGCGGCCGTCAACCGTGAGTCCTACGACCGCAATTTCCAGATATGGCCGATTCTTGGCTCATACGTCTGGCCCAACCCCTCTCCCATTCCCTCCGACTACGACGGCGAACTCGCATTCCTGAAGGACTTCCTGTCCGACCGCCTGGAGTGGATGAATTCGGAGATTTCGAAGTGGTAATGCGCAATGAAAATCATCTGCGACGACAAGATTCCTTTCCTGCGCGGGGTGTTCGAGCCCTACGCGGAGGTTGTATATCTTCCGGGCGCAGCCATCAGCGCCGCCGATGTTCGTGATGCCGACGCGCTGATTGTGCGTACGCGCACCCGCTGCGACGCCACGCTCCTGCAGGGGTCGTCGGTACGTGTGATTGCATCCGCAACTATCGGATACGACCATATCGACACTGAATGGTGCTCAGGACATGGAATAGAATGGGCCAATGCCCCGGGGTGCAACTCCGGTTCTGTGGCTCAGTACGTCGAGTCTGCGCTTCTGACTCTCTCTCGGCTTCACGGCCTTGATCTCGGGTCGCTTACGCTCGGCATCGTCGGCGTCGGCCATGTCGGCTCGAAGGTCGAGCAGCTCGCCCGCCGGCTCGGGATGCGCGTACTGCTCTGCGACCCGCCTCGCGCCGCCGCTGCCCGCCTCACCGTGGGAACAGTTTCCCCCACCTTTTCCCCTACGCCGGCGGGCGTTACCCCTCACGCCGCAGAAGATTTCTGCAGCCTTGACGACCTCGTCGCCGGCTCCGACATCATCACCCTCCACGTCCCGTTGGATGATTCCACCCGCTACATGTTCGATGCGACGCGGCTCGCCTCGATGCGCCGCAACCAGATTCTGATCAACACCTCCCGCGGCGAGGTTGTAGACTGCTCGGCGCTGCGAGACCTGCTTGCCCGCCGCCACGCCGCAGGCATTTCCCCCAGCGACCACACCCCAGGCGGCCCCGGTGCCGCAGTGCTAGACGTCTGGGAGAACGAACCCAACATCGACCGTGAACTCCTGCGTCTGGTCGATATCGGCACCCCGCACATCGCCGGCTACAGCGCCGACGGCAAAGCGGCCGGAACCACCGCCGCCGTCCGCTTCGTCGCCCGCCGGCTCGAGATCTCCAATCTCAGCAACTGGTCCGTTTCCCCTGACTCAATCCCACCGGCCACATATTCCGGCTACGATGTGACTCGCGACAGCGATGCACTGAAATCCACTCCCGACAACTTCGAATATTTCCGCGAACACTACCCCATCCGTCGAGAAAACAATGATCACAGTATAGTCTTCTCGAAAGGAACCGGATAATCGGAATCGTTCACCTTCCGGTATTCAGAAGTGAATGCAGCATAGCGCAGCAGCGCGTCCTCCTTCCTTTGGATGTGTACCAGTGCGCTTGTCGCATATTTGAGAGCAGTTTCGTCGAGGGGATCAAAATACAGGATCATATCGGCGATTTCGATGACCTCCTGCCATGAGTTCGACCTATATCGTCGGACTATCTCGCTCTGGAGGATAGGCGACACGCCGTTCTCGATCCTGCTCTTGTAAGAGTCGAAGACAGGATCATCGACGTGCTTGAGGAACTTGCCGCGCGAAAGGACCGAAAGTATTCTGTCCATATCAGGTTCCCTTGAGCTGACCTGCCCGAGCAGATCTACTACGTCGCAGTAGCACGGCTCGTCCAGCACCAGACGATAATAGCCCTTGTCGAAAACTATCGAGAGGCCTTCTACATCCGCCAGGCTGTTCCTGAGGTGATTGATGGCTACGCCGCGAGAATTCTTGACTTTCTCTTCCTCCTTGTCCGGCCAGAAGATGCTGCTCAGCCTCGAGGTCGACACGCCCTGGGAGTCGCTATATTTGACGAGCAGACAGAGGAGCTTTTTCTGCTGGGCGGAGATTCGCCCGGTAATATCCCTGCCGTCTTTGTCATTCACCTGGAAATCACCGAAAAGATAAATGGCGTTTGCCCTGTCGGGCTGTGAGAATTTTTTCTTTTCCGGATGATGAAGCGAGAGCAGATAGCCGTATCTTGCCCTGGCCCTTTCGCGTCTGTAGCGGATGTACGAGATGATTGCTATGATCACGACCAGGGCGATCAGCCCGAATATGACCAGCCAGGAAACCTGACGGGATCCGCCTGCCTCCACTTCTGCCAACGAGCGCGGCGGGTATGCCAGCGAGTATATCTTGAGGGTCGAACGAATGTCATCGTCGAAAACGAGCGTGGTGACGAAGAATTTCTTGAGATCGCTGTCGAGGTAAAGCGCCGCGTTGGAGTACATTTTGTCGGAGATGATCGGAATCTCATCTGCAAGAACCCTGTATGAACCATCTTCTATAGCGAATTCGTAAAGGCTGATGCGCGACACGCTCTTGTATTCAGGATAGCACAGGACGTAGAATTTATCTCCGTCTATGACCATTGTCCTTGCAGGCACGCAGTCTTCCCCCGCCCATTCGTGCTCCCAGAGCTTTTCGCACGATCCGCTGCCAAGATCGATGCGGTGCAGGTCGTAGAAGTATCTGCGCCCTACGATCTGTTCGCCGCATTCGTTGCCCATACCGCCGTAAACGTAGACCAGATCACCCTGCTGGCCTATGGCCGTAAAGTAGCGCGGGAAAAGCGTAGTGTTGTTGATGAGAGTATCGCGATGCCAGCGGTAGTGCTCGTCCAGCGCGTAGAATTCACCGTTGTACATCTTCTCCCCGAAGCCGCCGAAAATCTCGAAGCGGTCTCCACGCATAAACGAAGCATGGTGGTGGAACGGTTGCGAAAGATGGTCAGTGCTCACGACTGTCCAGTTTCCGGCCTCAGGGTCGAGGCATGCTATAGTTGGATCGCCTTCCTGCCAGCCGAAACAAAACGGCTCGTAAGCATAGAGCCTGCCTTCGCGCATGAAGCTCATGCCGAGATTGATGGACAGCGGAGATTGGACGCGGCGTTCGCTGACCTGGCCGGATATTACGTCATATGTATATAAGGAGTCGCTGCTGAAATAATAGAAACACTTCCTTTCCGGATCATAATTGGCTCCGGCGTTGGTCTGGCAGTGGAGTTCTGCGATCTGAGACCACTCCAGGGACTCCCTGATGAGCCATGTCGGATTCGTGACCTTGCCTTTGATCCTGGAGAGCCGGTCCCTTACACTGGTCCCGGCAGACTCGTCGAGCGGGAAATAGTATTCTGTATTGTCACCCGAAACCCGCAGGTCACGGATGGCAAATGAGGGAACGTCGATAATGAAACCGCTGCGTCCGAACTGAATTTTCGGAAAGAAGGTATCCGGCAGATCCGCCTTCTCAGCGAACACCTTGTCTCCCAACGAAAGATAAACTGAATCTTTGTGGGAGTTGAACTCAAGCTTGACATCAACCCATCTGAGCGGAGGAAGGTTCTCCTTGTCGAGCTCCGCCTTTATGAGGCTGAACCTTCCCTCTTCGTTGAGACGAATCGTAAGACTTTGCCCCCTGTCGTAAGAAAGGTTCCAGATGGAGCCGGATTCTCCCTGGTCGGTGATCCTGAGGATGTAACCGAAATCGGATGTGTTGTATGTACACATCGAGAAGCAGATGGAGAGCCATCCGTCGAACCTGACTCGCTTGTCGCCGAAGACATCATACGAAGTCCTCTCCGCGATGCGCTTGTCCATACCCTGGAATCTGAGTCCCTGGGCGAAAGCCGTGGCAAACGCACAAAAAATGGCGATTAATGCCAGAAAATATTTAGACCACCTCATAATTAACCGGATTTACCCCGAAAATTAAAAAAATATAACCCGATTAACAAAAATAATTCGTAAATTAATCCATGAATAACCGACAGGTTAATCTTATGGGTTTAGTTTTGCGTGTAAAATAATGCTAACTCCAAACCCATAAATACAAACCACATGAAAACAAAACATCTATTTTTGATGATGGCCGGCCTTCTTCTGGTCGGATCAATGGCAGCCACATCCTGCAAAAAGGACGTGAAGCCTGAAGAAAACACTCCGGCGACCAAGACCGGAACGGTACGGGGAACCGTTACCGCAGACGACGGTTCTGCACTTGCAGACGTAAATGTCGCCGTCGGAGAGCTTACAGCCCTTACCGCAGCAGACGGTACCTACTCTATCGCGAACGTACCTCAGGACAAGTGCAGCGTAGTATTCAAGAAGACCGGCTTCGCCGATGCAACCATCGCCCTCACAGCCGCTTCGTTTAAGGATGGCGTTGCTACTGCAGATGCAATCATGGAAGTTGCCTGCGCAGTGATCGAGGGCGTAGTCTATATGGGAGAAGCCCCTCTCGCTGATGTAACCGTAAACCTCAACGACGGAGCACAGACTCTCGTGACCGCTGCTGACGGTGCTTTCAAGTTCGAGAACCTTATCCTGGACAACTACAAACTCACCTTCACGGCCAAAGATTGCCCTACAGTCGAGAAGACGGTCGCAAAGACCGATTTCAAAGCGGCAGACAACTACGTCGTCACGCTTGATGCCATCAACATGAGCGCGCTCGAGGTTCTCCCTGAACTCACACTCACCCAGCTCGAAGCCGCAGCCCAGGACTGGAGCTACAATGAGTTCAGAGGCGGACGCAACGGAGACGACTATCCGCACTTCGACTGGTCTACCGACTTCTTCTACTGCTATGTCGGCTACTCACACATCGGGTGGCTTGAGGAGCAGAATGAGGGAACTACCATCCAGATCAGGAATGACGCAAACCAGGGACATCAGGACAACCCCGCCGACCTTGAGAACTTCGACTCCTATGTGTTCGGCCGCAAGGCTATCACTGCCGACAACTGCAAGATGTACCTGAAGGTCCGCACCCACGGAGGACTTGCAAAGTTCGGCGTCATGGTAGTTGATCCCACCGCAGCTGACCCTACCGGCGTGAGAATCGGCGGAATCTGCGAGTACGACAACGACAGCTACACCAACGGTGACGGCGATCGTCCGGACTTCGAATACGACCTCAGCCCTTACATCGGAAAGACCATCTACATCGCTATCGGCATCTACCGCGCAGAGACCGGTGACTATTGGCATCAGCTCGTACTTCGCCGCATCGTCTTCGCCAAGGAGCGTCCGAGCGACTGGGGATGGTGCCCGGGCGAAGAACTCACGGAGGTTGGAACCAACTGGCACATGACCAAGGAAATGGTTCGCTCTACGATGCCTGTCACCCAGACCAAGGTTTTCACCGGGATCTCCGAGATCGGAGGCGACCGCGACAACTACGCCGAGGCATACGGTTCCTGGCGCAGCCAGAATCACCTCATGGGATACTGGGCTATGGTTCCTGTCCACAAAGACACCGAGCCTTTCCCCGGCGAGGGCTTCGTGATCAAGACCAACGGCGGCGGCACTCCAGCTTCGCTCGACGAGCCTCAGGCTTACATCTACGCCAAGCTCCCTATCGCAGCAGGGTCAGACAAGATGACCATGCGCGTACGTAACTTCAACACCAACAACGCAACCTGGTTCAAGGTCATCGCCATTACCGAGGACTGCAAAGTTGCCAACCTCGAGGCGTCGGAGACCCTTAAGGGACCGGACGAGCACAATATTCTCGAGAGAACTGACGGTGCATACAAGATGATCAGCGAGGGTGGCGGAAAGGACAATCCTGACGACTACACCAAACTTGTGTTCGACCTCTCTGCTTACGACGGCAGCAACGTAATCATCGCCATAGCTGTCTACAAGGGCGAGGAGAACGACGACGAGTGCAAGCTCGCATTCCACAGCATCGTACTTGAATAATGAAACGAACCCTTTTACTATATGCAGTACTGCTGGCTTTCCTGTCCAGCTGTACTGCGTGTACGGAAAGGACGCCTGCAGATCCTGACGATCCCATCGAGGAGCAGCCGACTGATAAAAAAGACGCACTTTCCGACGCAAAACAGAACTTGACACGCTCCCTTCAGATTCTGGAGGCGGCCAGGAAATTCTATTTCGACGGCAAGACCATGTACAGGTACTACAACCCATTCACCGGCACCCGCCCGTCGGAGAAGGCCAGCGTCTGGATGTACACGTCTTCGATCGAAGCCGTCAACGCTTTTCTCGCAGGGATCTCAGAACTTAAAGAAGCCGGAGACGCCTCGCTCTATGATCAGTATTACGGCACATGGAGCGGGGTTCTCTCCGAACTGTTCAGCGGCCTCGACTGGTATGAAGGGACCTTCCGCCTGATCTCATACACCGGCTGTGCGGACTGGTCCGTTTACGGAGTAAACCGCGGAACCAGCCCCCATACGGCAGCCGTCGACGGAATCAACAACGTCTACGACGACCAGGAGTGGCTCGTACGCGAACTTCTCCACTCCTACAGGATCACCGGAGAAGAAAAATATCTGGTCAAGGCCGAATATCTTGCATCCTATGTCATCGACGGCTGGGACTGTACCCTCAAGAGCGACGGCACCGAGCACGGGGGCATCGTCTGGGGGCCGGGATACTTCACCAAACACTCGTGCTCGAACGGTCCTTTCATAAGCCCGCTCGTCCGCCTTGCCGAACACTACAAGGACAAGGATGTGACGGCCGTGCACCATTATATCGGAACCGACAAGAAAAGACTCGTGGAGACGATGGACAAGAGCGAATACTACCTTATGTATGCGCGCAAGGTCTACGATTTCCAGAAGAAAAATCTCTACAACAAGAACAAGGGCGTCTATTACGACATGCTTGGGGCCAAAGGCGACGGCGTCAACTATGAGGTGGTAGACGGCGTGACCTACAGGGCCAACAACGAAGAACAGCGCGCAAGCGGAGAGTTTTACACGTACAATACGGGTACGATGCTCTCGGGCGCTGCCGACCTTTACAGAATTACGGGAGAGTCTGCATATCTGGACGATATGACCTACACCTCTTCCGCAGCCTTCCGCAACTTCGCCGTCAAGTCTGACGGTATCGAGGGATGCTACGAATATCCGGTCGACGGTTTCTCCAACTGGTTCAACAGCGTACTGCTGCGCGGTTGGGTGGACGTGTCGCCTTACTACACGAACGTAGATCTTCAGGTCATGAGCTTCCAGCACAACCTCGACTACGCATTCGAGAACAATCTTTACAAGGGGTTGCTTCCACCGAACCTGCTCTGTCCATGGAACACCATCCAGACCTATTGCAAGACTGAGGGCATGTTCGAATTCGCCTACGCCGCGGAATATGCGGTATTGGCGCACTATATCCTGAATAAAAAGTAATACGAATATATGGGACGAAGGTTGATTCTCTCAATCGCAGGATTGCTGATCGCGCTGAGCCTCTCCGCCCAGACGATACGTATCACCGGAACCGTCTTCGACGGGACCGGGCAGCCGCTTGCGGGCACGGGCGTGCTCATAAAGGGCACCACATCCGGTACGGCAACCGACCTGGACGGACATTACATCATCACGGCTCCTGTTGACGCGATTCTGGTATTCTCCTGTCTGGGATACACAACGCACTTTGAGAGCGTGGACGGCCGCAGCGAAATCAATGCGGTCCTTTCCGAGGACAGCACCTATCTGGAGAGCGTCGTGGTCGTAGGCTACGGCACAAGGAAGAAAGGCTCAATAACAGGATCCGTTGCCGGAGTCAATGGCGACGACATGCTCAGAACCAAATCCGAGAACCCTCAGAACATGCTCACAGGCCGGCTCCCCGGCGTGCGCGTCTGGCAGAAATCCGCCGAGCCGGGCAGCTACAGCAATAGTTTCGATATCCGCGGCCTTGGCAGTCCGCTCGTCATCATCGACGGCGTCCCCCGTACGATTGAAGACTTCCAGCGGCTCAATGCAAACGACATAGACAACGTCTCCGTGCTCAAGGATGCATCGGCAGCCATCTATGGCCTGCGGGGAGGCAACGGAGTTCTGCTCGTTACCACCAAATCGGGCGGAGAAGGCAAGAACGAAGTCAGGTACAACGGCTCTTTCACCTTCCAGTTCCCTTCGACCATGCCTGAACTTGCCGGCGCCATCGATGCGATGACCCTCTACAACGAGCAATCGATGAACAAGTCCGACGGTACCGGAACCATCGCCTTCACCCGGGACTACATGGACCTCTACCGGAACGGCTCCCGCACGGCAGAGGATTGGAACTCTCTTGTATTTTCC
>CAMNNY010000128.1 GCA_946546175.1 uncultured Bacteroidales bacterium | reverse complement strand
TGAGGCGCTCGCAGTCGTGGGCTTTCTCGTAGAGGTCGTTCTGCAGGTCGTCGTTCTCTTTCTGGGCGGCTCGGAAGTTGGCGATGGCGCCGTCGCGCTCCGTGGCCAGCTCGCTGACGAGCTTGGTCTTCTCGTTGATGGTCTCGTAGGCTCTCTTGAGCTCTGCTTCGAGCTGGGCGATCCTGGAGCTTTCGTCGCGGGTGGTTCTGCAGAGGAGGTCGTAGTCGGCGTTGATGTTGCACTCCATCATCGTGACGTCGGCGCGGGTGAAGGCGGCGGCGAAGTAGCCGTCCATTGCAAAGAGTTTTTCGATGAGCTCGATCTCGGCTTGCTTGGGATTGTTTGTTTTCTGTGCCATAACTTGTTCGGTAAAGGGTTTTTAATTAACTTTGCTTACTTTCTTTCCTTTTCTTTGGCAAAGTTAAGCAAAGTAAATGGAAATTCCAAACATTTAATGGAAATTAAGTAAACTTTTTTTGTTATGGCTACGAAAAACGACCGGGTGACGGCTTTCCGTCGCCTCAACAAATTGACCCAGGAGGAGCTTGGCGACTTTCTGGGCGTGAGCAAGTCTTTTGTTTCACAGATCGAGAATGGCCGCGTGGATCTTCCCTACGAGCAGCGGCAGCGCTTGCTGGAGAATGACCGCGGCTGGGATGTGACTCCTCTGGTGGGCCCTGTCTCCGTCCAGGGTGATGGGAACACCGTAGCGGGTCGGGACCTGACTGCGGATGCCGGCCTGGTGGCGGCTCTCCGGGAGGCCCAGGCCCAGAACGCAAAAAGCCAGGAGCAGATTGACCGGCTCCTGGGCATCATCGAAGGGTTCCAAAGCTCGAGATAGCTATGGGGACTCCTATAAAATACAAGGTGCTGTTCTGCCTCCATCGGCATGATCGGGAGCTCGACCCTCAGCTCCAGTGCCGGATCAAGTGGGGCAGCTCCCGGTTCATCGTCACGGTGAACACCGGCTATCGGGTGAATCCGGAGCGCTGGGACTCCGAGCGCCAGCGCTGTGTTCCTGGCTCGTTCCATGGTGCGCGCCGCATTCCTGCAGCTGCTATCAATGACGAAATTGTCCGGTATCAGGACGTGGTGGACCGGGTCTTTGCTGATTTTGTGTCTCGAGATCTGTTTCCCTCGGTGCCTGATGTCCGGGCGGCTGTGCAGGGACGGCTGTCGCAGCAGAGCGAGGTGCCGGTGGAGGATGTGCTGTCTTGCTTTGACCGGTTTTGCCGGGAGCGAGGTGTGAAGAATTCCTGGAGCGATGCCACTCATGCCCAGATGCGGGTTGTCCGTCATCATCTCTGCGAGTGGAGGCCGGCGCTCTCCTGGTCGGATTTCGACGAGCACGGCCTGGCTTCTTATGTGGGGTTCCTCCGGGATGCTCGCGGCCATAAAAACTCCACGGTGCGTAAGCATTTAGGGTATCTTCGCTGGTTCCTTGGCTGGGCAGATTCCGCCGGGCTGCTCCAGTGCCAGGACTATCGGTCTTTCAAACCTAAGCTTAAAAGTGTAGCGCGGACGGTCGTCTTCCTGACGTGGGACGAGCTGATGCTGCTCTGGAACTTTGACGCTGTGGGCCGGGAGTTCATGGGCCAGGTCCGGGACATCTTCTGCTTTTGCTGCTTCAGCTCTCTCCGGTACTCCGATGCCATGAATCTCCGCTGGTCGGATGTGGGCGAGTCGTCTTTCTCCTTGACCACGGTGAAGACGGCGGAGCCTCTGCAGATTCAGCTGAATAAATGGAGCACGGAGCTGCTTTGGCGCTATGCGGATGAAGGGTATGCCGGCGATCGGGTCTTTCCGTCCATCTCGAACCAGGTAATGAACCGGAACCTCCACGAGCTCTGCCGCCTGTGTGGCATTGATGATCCTGTGCATCTCACCTGGTACCGCGGCTCGGAGCGCCACGACGAGGTGCATCCAAAGTGGGCGCTGATTTCCACTCATGCTGGGCGCCGGACGTTTATCTGTAATGCTTTGGCTATGGGCATCTCGCCCACGGTGGTCATGCAATGGACCGGGCACGCGGATTATGAGTCCATGAAGCCCTACATCGGCATTGCCGATTCCTCCAAAGCTGCGGCGATGTCTTTGTTCAATCGGGACTAAAAACGACGAAAAAAGGGCCACCTTTTAGACGTTTTGGTGTCCTTTTGGTGTCCCTTTTTGCTATTTCGCTGATTTTCAGCGGTCTTTGTGGTGCTGGGAAGATTAGCCGCTTGAGTTCACCGGGGGTCATTGGGGGCCTTGGCAGCTCTCGGTGTGGTCCTGCCGCTTTTTTTGAGTTCTCTAAAGGTCGCAGCAGGTCGGGAGGTGTCAGCCTTTGGTGTCCCTCTTGGCCAGCCTTGCGACCAGTCTCTCGAGCTCGGCGTTTATGTCGATGCCCTGGGCGCGTAGTTCCTGAAGGGCGGCGCGGGTGGTCTCCCTCACTCGGAAGGAGACCGTCGCGTTGCGCCTGCGCGCCTCGTCTGTTATCGGTTTGCGTCCGGATCCTTGGCGGGCTCCGCCTCTGCCGGTCTTGTTGTTGTCTTCACTCATTGTCTGCAAAGGTAATGAAATTTTTTATCTTCTGTGCAAGGCGCCCACGTAGGCGGGCTGCCATTCCTGGATGAACAGGTCGAGGTCGGCGTCTGTGCAGGCCGTGGGAATGAATCGGATGTCGACCTCTGTGCCTATCTCGTAATAGTAGACCAGGTGGGTGAATTTGTCCTCGATGTTGGCCCAGGGCAGGTATTTGAGGGCCTGGTCGTGAGCTTCTTTTCTGTACTGCTCGAGGATGCTTGTGTCGCTGGTTTCCTTTTTTGTGATCCAGCCGGTCTTTTCGAGGATTGTGAGTTTGTAGGTTTCCATGGTGGTATGTGTTTGGGGTTTATTCGTATCTGGGGAAGCTGCACTGAAATTCGACGACCGGGGCGCCGGCGGCGCTGTTGCGGTCCGTGACCTTGAGGAATCCCCACTCTTTGTAGCGGGCGATGTAGATCCTGATGAAGAGCTGGCCGGGGTGGCTCGGGCTCTCCCAGCAGGGCCAGGTCTTGCCGATGCCCTCGTAGTCCTTTCCGTCCCAGCCGAGGGTGGTAGCGAAAACGTGGCCGGTCTGGGTGAATCCGTGGCAGGTCTTGGGCTCTTTGGCTTTGGCCGCCTTGGCCTCCAGGGCGGCGAGCTCGTCCTGGAGTTTGGCCTGGTGGCGGGTGATGTCGTCGACGAGCCTCTGGGCGGAGGCGAGGCGCTCCGGGTAGTAAGGCATCTTGTGGGCACCCTCGTTCTGGATCCGGTCGAGGATGGCTTGTGCTTCAGCGAGGGTCTCTTTGTTGAACTCAATGCTGGCGAGGATCTGTGCGCGTGTCATGGCTTTGTAGGTTTTAAGGGTTGGTTAGGCTTCAGGGAAGAGTTTGTCGAAGTTGTCGTTGATCCATTCAAGGGCTTTTTTGCAGGCGGCCTCGGTGGGGTTGTTGTACTCCCAGCTATTGGGGGCCATGTAGAAGACCAGGGCGCCGGTTCTGTCCATGGCGATGGCCTCAACCTTTACGGTGGGGGCGTTGGCGTGGATGCCGTTCTTAAGCTCCAGGGCAGGAATGCCGGGGATGTCGCAGTTGAGGAGGTAGTCGTCAGTGTTGTAGGCGATGCTTGCTCTGAGTTTCTGTGTGTAGGTTGTGCTCATGGTGTTGTGTTTTTGTTGTTCTTTCTTGTTCTCTTTCTGGTATCAAAGTTAACACTTTAATTTGATTTATGCAAACATTTTTCAAACATTTTTCAAAGAAAATGCAAAGAAAAAGCCGGGGCTCTGGGGCGCTCCGGCATTTGGTCTTTGGTCAGTTAGTATCTGTTAAAAGTTCAGGATGTTGTAGCTGATGCCCAGTCCGATGTAGGGCGTCACTCCTCCGTTTTGTCCTGGGAGGTAGGTCACGCCCGCCTGAATCCCGACTCCCCAGGGGGCTCGTTTGGTCACGGTTTTATAGACCGGGACCTCAACGATGGCGGTGTTCTGGAACACGTGGACGCTGTCGAGGCTGGCCTCGTAACCGGTCACCCAGGCCTCGTATTGTTCGCCGTGGTAGTAGTCGGTCTGCCGTGGTACCGGCACGTAGATGGTGTCGGGTCTGTGGCCTGTCGTGTCCGGTGGTACCGGCGCTGGCAGCCAGAGGGTGTCGTGGATCCTGATGGGCTTCGGGGTGGGCGCTGCTATCCTGATGGTGTCGTGGAGCCAGGTGGTGTCTCTCTTTGGCTCGTCACCTCCACCGGTGCCTGGTCTTGGCCTGCGGACCCATAAACCTACAAAAAGGCCCGCGGCGAAGACCAGGACGATGGCGAGGTATGCCAGGCGTTTCTCCATTTAGCCCAGGATAACGAAGAGCTGGATTATGAGGCCGCCGGCGCAGGTGGCAGCGAAATCCCACCAGTCCCACTCCTGGGTGGTCCATTTGTCGAAGAATTCCTTAAAGACTCCGGCGAAGATTACCGGGACGATGCACCACTCCGCCCATTTGGGGAGTACGATTGCAAAGAAGGCGGCAATGATGAGGCCGGCGATGAAGTGCAGCAATTTGTCGTAGGGCGCCTTGGAAATAAGGGCCACGATCCAGTTCCAAATTTTACGCATAATAATGTTATTTTTTGGTTGTGATTCGTCTTCCTTTGTAGCTCTTGTTGTAGAGCACCTGGCGGCGCTGCTCTCCATGGAGCTTGTGGGAAAAATGCACGAAGGTCGGGTAGATGATCATCTGGTCGTAGGGCAGCCCGAGGTCATATGCCAGCTGGGCCAGCTTGATCGGGTGCTCTGCCTTGATGTCAGCCGCCTCGCCTTTGATGTGCTGGGAGGTGGCGGCTCCTCCCACGGCGGCGTTGAGCTTCGGGCAGCGGTAGCCCGAGTTGATGTGCAGCGGCAGGCCCCAGGCGTCCCGGAGCGGCTGCAGCACGGTGTTGGTCAGTTCGCGGACGGCGTCGCGGACCTCAAAGCTGGAGATCACGTTGGTGATGCCCCGGGCTTTGGCGGTCTCGCTCTCCTCGAACTCGCGGTAGCTGAAGTTTTTACTGATTGTCCCCATTGTCGCTGTATCTTTTTTGGGTTTTTCCCTCCATCTCCTTGACGACCAGGTTAGCGTCTTTTCCAAATGGCGGGTCTCGCTGGATGCATTTGCTGTTCCTGCAATACATCAGCTTGGCCACGGCGCACTCGGTGTGGGCGTCATCGAGGCTGTGTCGCAGCCCGGAGTTCATCCGGATCTGCTTCAGCAGCTCGTCTTCCTTGGTCTGCAGAAGGACTTGAGTCTTCGCTTCCCTCTCCTGGTACTCGTCGGCCAGCGCCTTGTAGCTCTCGGCGAGCTGCTTGGCGTTCTCGAGCATCGCTGCGCTCTTTTTCTCGGTGAGCGTAACGATGGCCACGAGTCCTCCGGTCGGGATGAGGGCGGTGATTAAAGCGGTGATGATTGCAGTCCAGTCCATTGCTTATTCCTCCTCGGGTGCTGCGTGTTCCGGCTCGGGCTCCGCAGCGATTTCCGCTTTGAGGGCCTTGATCCGGGACTCGTTGGTGTTGTACTCCGTATTGGCGGCCTGGTATTCAGCGAGGTCGTCGGGGTACTCCTGATTAAACTTGAGACCGAGCTTGGAGCATTTGGATGCGTGGGCGTCGCTCTTTTCCATGATGGCCTGGAGTTCAAGCTGCCGCGACTCCAGGGCGTTGAGTTGTTCTTGCTTTGTCATTTTTATGAAGTTTAAAGTGATATCTTTTCTGGAGGAGCTCGTTGTGCGTGTAGCCGGGGTTGGCCTGGTAGCAGAGCCGGTCTTCGTTGAAGTGGACGTATTTTGTCCATTTCTTTGACACCGTGTTGTCCACAATGCCTCGGATTATGTTGTAGGCGGCGTGGTGTTTCATCTGGCCGGTGTAGCTGTTGATGCTTGCCAGGAAGTGGTCGATGTTGAGCTCTGTGACGTGCCGGTTCCACTCCTGGATCCGGGCCTTGCAGTTGCGGACCACTCTGTTGCCGATGTAGGTCCGTCCTGGTTTGAACCAGATGCCGATGAAGCTGCCGCCTTTGGTGTAATGCTGGCAGGAGCGCTTGCGCGGGTGCATCTGGTAGCCGTATTCCTCCTGCAGCTTTTTCTCGCTCAGGGCGACTTGGGCGAGGCCCGCTTCTTTATTTGCGACGACCCAGCGCATATCGTCCACGAAGCGGACGTAAGCCAGGCCGCATTCGTCCACCTGGAAATGATCGAAATCGTTGAGGTCGTAGTTTTTCTCCACCTGCCAGTACTGGTTCCCGAGGCAGGCACCTCGTCCGGGCGGCGCATTGAAGATAACGCTCTTGCCCTCCGCAATGATGGGCTCCCACTTGTGCTTCGGGCTTCGCAGGTGGATGTTCTCTGCCGGGTAGGAGTAATTGGTCCGGAGCAGGATGTAGAGCAGGTCGTCTCTCTGCTCTCCCTCGGGGAAGTGCCGCTCGATGAGCTGGCGGTAGTGATTGTAGCTCCGGTCCAGGTCGCTGCTTGGGAAGTATGCCCGGATGTCCCGGCCGATGACCCAGCAGTCCCTTGTGTAATTCTGCGAGACTCGTCGGATGTCCTCCATCAGCTGCTTGACGGCTTTGTCCGGTCCGTAGCCGATGCGGTTGTTGAAGGTCCGGTCTGTGAGCTCATCTTCCACCAGCGGGCGGATGTGCAAGTCGAAGTAAAACTGCAGGATCTTGCCCTGCATCAGGCAGGCGATGACCTCCCTGGGCCTGGGGCGCGGTGCTATGAATCCGTAAATGAAAGGAACAAGGGAGCGGTCTTCAAAGTCCAGCTCGAGCCGCTTGAGATCTCTCTCCCAGTGCAGCTCGAAGTAGACGCTGTCCGGGCTTCTGCGCTTGTTCTCGCGGCAGCCCAGGTAAGAGTCTATGAAGGTCTTTGTGTCCATTCCTTTTTGAATAATTCGCGACCGGGAGCGCCAGGTTCGAGTTGTACATGTTGTTGTTGTTGAGGTTGCCGTTGTTGCCGTTGGAGTACCAGGCGTTGTTGGCGTTGTAACGGGATGCGGACCAGATGTTCGAACCATTCACGTTCTCCGAGGCTCTTTCCTTTCGGTTTAGCTGGTTTTGGCCAGCAGAGCCTCCTTTATTCAATGGGGAGCCTGCCCAGGTCACTCTTTGGTGTAGGTCGTGCCCTTGTTCCTATATATGCTATTTTTCCATTTTGTTGCTCCCTCGTCCAGGGATGCTACGCGGTTGTAGAGCTCGAGCTTCATTTGGTCCGGGGTCATCGTGTCCACCGGTTCTCCGTCTTTGCGCCTGCTGGAGGCGAGGTTCACGCGGATGGCGTTGGTCTCTCCGATGATCCTCATCAGGTCCATAAAAACGGCGATGTCGGCCCACATCTTTTTGAGGTAGTGGAGTCGCTCGTCCTCGAAGTCGTGGGCGAGTTGGAAGTCCCGGATGACGTCTTCGATTGCTTCGATGGCCCGGTTGGCGTAGCGCCTGCGGTCCACGGCGGTCATCATCAGCTCTGCCCTGAGCAAGAGCCCGAGCAGCTTCAGGGCGTCAACCTTGATGCTGGGCACCGGTCTTTCTCCGGGCAGTGGCTTTGGATCTCTGTATTCGCTGTGCATCTTGGTAAGGGAAAAGGCGGGCCGCCGGAGCGGCCTCGCCAAGGTTTAAGGTTTAGATGTTCGCTTCGCTCACGTCTAAAAGCGCGACCGGGAGCGCCAGGCTCGAGTAGTACATGCCGTAGCTGCCGAGGACGCCGTATGTGCCGTAGGAGCACCAGGCGCCGTTGGCGTAGTAACGGGATGCGGACCAGATGCCCGAACCATTCGAGATGGCGCTGCCGCCGATGGCGTTGAGGGCTCTGTTGACGGGGTCTGCGTCACGGCTTGCCGAGGTTCCGTACTTGATCGTCGAAAGGATCCCGCTGAGGGTGTCCACGTCGGGCAGCTGCCAGGCGCCTTTCTTGAGGAGCTCGTGGTTGTAGACCACGGATGCGCAGTAGTCGGCTGCCGGGAAGGCGACGATCTCCGTGTTGTCCTGCTTGATGAACTTGACGCCTGCCATCTGGTAGGTGTTGCGCTTTCCGTCTCCGTAGGTGGCCTTGTCTCCCAGCGGGCCGTAGTTGGTCGGACGGACCGGGAGGCAGGTCTCCATGAACTTGAGCCAGCCAGCCTCTCCCTCTCCGTAGATGGCGCGAAGGCCGGCGCAGAAGTCGCCGGGATTCTGTGCGCTGGTACCGAGCCAGGTCGGGAGGTTGATGGGGTACGTCTGCTTGACGTTGCTGCCCTGGTCGCTGGTGCGGCCTCCCTGGTATGCGGAGGGTCCGTTGTCGTTGCGATAATAAGCGAGGGCGCGGTCCCAGTTGCTGATGCTGCCCTCTCCGGAGCGCTGACCGTTGACGCGGAGCATTGCGCTGCTGGCCGGGATGCCGGGCAGCAGGTTGGCGCTGATGGAGAAGCCCGACTTGGCGCTGTTGCTGGCCTGGCGGTAGTCGGTGAACAGGAAGGACAGGGTGATGTTGCCCTGGGCGTCAGAGTCGGCTCTCCACTGCTGGGTGGTGAAGGGAGCAGTGCTCTTAAAGTAGGCATTGAGGGTCGTCAGGAAGTCTGCGACGTTGTCGGCGTTGTAGTTGATGGTGTAGTCCACTCCGGTGCCCCAGTCGCTCGCGCTGCGGACGGTGAGGACGCCTGAGCGGTCGGTGCCGTCCAGGGTGTAGCCAGTGAGCTTAAAGCTGTAGATGGCGCTCCACTGCTTGCTGGTGTTGGTCTTGTGAACGATGACCAGCTTGCCGCGGTAGTCCTTGTGGTCTACGCCGACGGCGACCACTCCGACGACGGTGTAGTTGCTCATGAAGCTGGAGCTGCTGAAGGTGTCCAGCGCCACGAAATGCAGGGCGCTGTTGCCGTCCAGGACGACGATGCTGCCGGTCTTGGCGTGCTTGGCTCCGACGATGACGTTACGGCCATCGTAGTGGATGGCGTTGCTCTCTCCCACCAGGGAGACCTGCGATTCAAATGGGGATTTGGCGTCGGCTGCGTATGCGGCCTCGGTGTCGTAGTATTTGATCATGGCTTTCGGTTTTTATGCGTTGATCCAGTCGCTTACGGCGTTCACGTCTTTGGCGTAGTAAAGTCCACCGGATGCGGCTTCGGTGTTGATGTAGAGCTGGCCCTTAAAGGCGGGGATGCCGTCCCAAGGCAGGCCCTCGGGAAGGTTGGCGGGCTTGGTGGCCGCTGCCGGAACGCCGGCGCCGTAGAGCACCGTCGGGTAGAGGTACTTGGTCAGCTCGAGGGCGTCGACGCTCTCGGCTGTCACCTTTCCGAGCTTGCCGATGCTGTCCTCCAGGGCCCGCAGGCGCTCTGCGAGCGAGGCGACGGCCTCGGCCATCGTGCGGTGCTCGTAGATGCCATAAAGCTGAGAGGTGAGGTTGGCCAGGCAGCCGTATTTGATGGCGACGACCTCGAGGTCTGTCACGCCGGGCTTGTAACTCACGACGCACTTGCAGCTCTGGGGGATGTTCGCCACGTAGTAGCCGGTGTCGGGGATCTTCACGAAGCGGTCCTCATTGTTGGGGAGGTAGCGGTGCTCGGTATAGGTCTCCTGAATGTAGACCGGATGCCCGGTGTCGACGGTGGTCTCCTCTGTGGTGACGGTCTCGCTGCCGGTCTCAGGGTCGATGATCACGACGTAGTAGAGCGGCTGGTTCTGGCTGTTTTTCTTCTGGACGGTGCGGATGCGCTCCGTCTCCTCGTAGAGGGCGATGACGGAAATGTCCAGAGCGGCGTGTGTGTTGTCGCTCGGGTTGTATCCGGTCTTGATCAGCAGCTCGGTGCAGGCCTCCACGTCGAAGGGCTCGGAGATGTTAAAGTTGGCGTTGGCTGCCGCGGATCGTGTGGCGCACTTGACGTACTTGCCTGTCTCTCCTGCGGTCAGGGTGATGATGCTCTTTTCGGCAGAGTAGCCGAGGGCAGCTTTGAACTCTCCGAGGAGAGTCTCGCTCGCTGCGGCTGCGCCGACGGCCAGCAGGCCCCATCCCTCGGAGACGGTGAAGGTCCCAGCCGCTGGATCGTAGGTGAAGGACGGCTCGGTGCTCGGGTTTGCTATGAGCGCGGTGTAGGAGCTGCCGTTGTGATAGACGATAGCTCCTTTCTTGTAGTTGGTCCCGGAGGCCCACTCGTTTTTGAAATGGGGCACCGGGCCGAGGATGATTTGGGATGATGCGGACATTGTATGCGGGTTTTTGGTTATACGGTGAATTCGATAGTGACCATTCCGTCGTCATCGATGGATCCGGTCTGGGCCACTCCGGTCTGCGCGTTCTGGACGAGGATGAGCTCTCCGTCTTCCACCTTGAGTCCGATGAGGCCGGTGGTCAGCTGCTCGAGCTGTTCCGTGGCGGCTTCTGCTTCAGCGGCGGCTGCGGAGGCAGCGGCGGCTGCATCATTGGCGTCGCCGGCTTTCTCCTCTGCGACGGCTGCGGCTGCCGTGGCAGCTGCGGTCGCCTCTGCGGACGCGGTCTCTCGGGCGGTCTCTGCAGATGCCCTCGCTTCCTCCGCGGTCTCTCGGGCAGTCTCTGCCTCCTGGCGGTCTTCTTCGTGGCTCTGGCGGGCCTCCTCATTTTCGTCGAAGGTCTCCATCCTGACTACCATTGCGTCGGAGACCTCGCGGGCTTCCGCGGCGGCCTCGTTTGCGGTCTGCTGGGCCTGGGATGCAGCAGCTGCAGCGGTAGCCTCCGCGGCCTGGGCTGCCCTGGCTGCTGTGGCAGCGGCCTCCGCGGCGGCGGTGTCTGCAGTGTTTTGGGCGTAGGTGGCGGCGCTGTTCGCTGCGCTCGCTGCGTTTGTTGCGGCGGTGACGGCGTCGTTGTATGCTGCGACGAATTCCTCCTCTGTGCCTACGAAGGTGCCGTGGGCGACGCAGAGGGTGTAGATGCTTTGGCCGGCCTCGGCAGCTTTCTTCCAGGTAGTTTCGTCTGTGCCCGGGGTCACTCCGAGGTTGTTCTTGAGGCTGATGTATCCGCAGCCATCACCTCCGTCCAGCGCTGCAAAGACCACGAGGGTCAGTGCCTCGTAGGTGACGTTGTTTTTCCAGTTGCCTCCTGCGGTGATTGCAACTTTGCCGAGGTCTATTGTCATTGCTCTTGTCGTTTAAATTGTCATTTTGAAATGGCCGGCGCTGTCCACCTCGAAGCGCTGGTTGGCGCTCTCTCCGGCGTCGCTCATCTTCAGGTGCATCGCGGCGTCGATCCTGAACGTCGGGTAGAGGATGCCTCCGTCCACTCCGTCTCGTCCGTCCTGGCCGTCTGCTCCGTCCTGTCCGTCTGCGCCGTCGCGGCCATCCTGGCCGTCTCGTCCGTCCTGGCCTGCAGGGCCCTCCGGCCCGGTGGCGCTGGTACCGGAGTCCACGTAGTCTCCGGTGGTAGCATCCCAGATAAACCAGTTGCCGTTCTCGCTGATGTAGGGCGCGTGTCCGGCTGCGGCGTTGGCTGCCTCCGCTGCATCGAGCGCTGCCTGAATGGCGCCGGTGAGGATGCTGGTATCCACGTCTGTGACGTCGATGTCCACCTCTGCGGTCTCATCCTCTGCAGTCGTGCCGTCGTCCTGCGTCTCGTCTGTGGTGGCCACGAACTCGAGGGCGTATTTGTCGTAGGTCGACGTCTGGTCCTGGATAGTCACCTCGACGATGAGCTTCGTCTTTCCGAGGTGCTGGGGCTGGTGTGCATCGTAATGACAGACGAGGATGGTGTCGTCCTCGCTGTCCACCTCCCAGGTGCAGGGGCCGTCTATGATCCTCTGCCTCTCGGAGTAAAGGAAGGCGCGGATGGTCTCGGCGTCCAGCCAGCTGACCCTGACTCCGTTGTCGGTCAGGGTCACTCGCAGTATGACGTCGGTCTGCTGCCGTATGGGTTTGAGTGTTATCGTTGCCATTTGTCTGCAAGTTATTAAAGGTTTTTTGCTCTTGCCGTTTTCGAGGTGTTCATTTGGTTGCTTAGCCCCACTGCTTTACGTAGAGCCGGGCCTCTGCTCCGGTGCCGGCGCCTTGAGCTTCGATGTATCCGTCTCTCGGGAGCTCCGATGTCAGGCCCTCGTCGTGCCACAAATAGTAGACGCCAGGCGTGTAAATAACGCCGCCCTCTGCATCGGCATCGTTGAAGTGGATCCAGCTCGGGAAGTTCAGGAAGACCATGCCCTCCTCGTCAGGATCGAAGCTGATCTCAATGGCGTAGATGCCCTCAATCAACGGGAAGCTCATATCGTCGAGGTCGCTGCCGACGCTGACCATCGCCAACACTCCTGTGGTCTGCCTGGTGAGGACGAGGTTCGCTGTGTGCTGTCCGTCCGTCGTCTCAAAGACCACGGTTCCGCCATTAAAACTCTGGTCTCGATAGATGCTGATGTAAGAGGTCCCGGTTCCGGAGCTGGACGAGGCCGTGAGGCCTGATGGCAGGGTCCTGATTCGCCAGCTGGTGTTGCAGTCAATTCGGACGGCCACGCCGGAGGTCTGGGTAAGATCTGCGGCTGTCGGTACCACGGCGATGGCAGCCTGCTCGCCTCCTCCCCAGAGCTCAGCCCACGTGAAGAAGGTACGCATCCGGAGCGTCCTGAAGCGCCCAGTCGTAAAGTCCAAGGTGCCGCCGAGGACGATGTGCGTCCTGCCTCCGTAAAGCATCAGCTTGTCAAATCGTGCGGCCACGGAATCGATGGCCGGCAGGCAGTCACCCTCCAGGAGCTCTGTGGTCTCGTGGTAGAAGCAAAGCAGCTGCTTATGAATCTGGACTGGGAATGGCGTGTATGTGCTCTCGTCGCTCCACTTCCATTTGTAGGGCGCCGGGATGATTGTTCCGTTGGAATCGGTGCAGAAGAGCGCCTTTTCATAAAAGCCCGGCAGAGATGGTGTTCTCTCTGCGCTGAGCACTCCGAGGCGGGGGTTCCTGGTACAGCGGACATTGTATCCATTGTTGTTCGTCGTATGGACTTTGTCGCTCTTGATCTGGCCGTTGGTGGTCCAGGGCTGGAGCTCGATGCTTTCCAAGCGGGCGTAGCATCCGTTGCCGTTGTAGGTGCTCGTGGTGCATCGGTACTGGATCCACATCAGTTTTATCTCCAGATAGCCGTGGCCCATTCCGTATTGGCTGAGGAACTCCAGCGATATCTCGTGCTTGTCGTTCTGCATCAAGATGTCGATGGTCTCAGCTCCGAGGGTATCCCAATAATAGCCACCCGCCTCGTGGAAGTTGAGGTTATAGGTCTGGCCATTTGTGACGAAGTTCACCTGGACTCCTATCTTGTAGAGCTTGAGGTATGAGGCGATGTCAAGTTTTCCGTTGCTGTCGAGGCACGCGGGTTTCTCTTTGAAGACGAATGTAAAGCGCCCGGTGGCGTCGGCCATGTAATGCTTCCAAACCGGGGTAATTGAGTCGCCGCTGGCATTCGCGGCGATGAATAGTGCCTCTTTGAAGCCGTCGCCCTCTCTGCGCTGGGCATCGTCCGTGAGCTCTCGAGTTGCTATGTCCAGGAAAGCGCGGCGCTGGCTCTGCGTTCCATTCCAGTAGGGTCCTCCGCTGTAGATCTCGTTTAGCGCGCCGTAGGAATTGCCGAGGGAGGTGCCGTCTTCCTTTAGCATATATGCCGTGTAGCTGCCGGTATAATTCGGACTAAACTGGACGCCTCCAGCCGGTGGCACCTCCACTTTGTCCTTGGGCTCGAACCCGATTTCCTCGGTGATGTCTTTGTAGGCCGGGTCGAGGGTCCTGGTTCCGTCGAGGAACTTGATCTCGGTGGTGCCCGGGTTCAGGCTGGTGGTTCCGCAGGTCTGCAAGTTCCGGAGCGGGAAGCAGACGATCTTGTTGCTGTCCTCGTATCTCAAAACGTAGCCGATGGCCTCGAGCACGTCGCTCAGGACGGTCTGCCAGTCGTCGTCCTTAAAGAGCGAGGTGTTCATTCTCAAATCGAGGACGCCGTTGGTCGTACCTGTTGTCTCGAGCTTCTCGAGGTCTCCGGTGCTGGAGTCGTTAAAGGAGAGGTCCATCGGCAGGTTGATTTTCTGCATTGCGGCTGTGATCAGCTGCTGGATGGTGACCGTCCCGGACTCGTCTCCCGTCAGATCGAAGTCGAAGTCCTGCAGGTGGCCGATGTTGTCTCGGGCGGTGATGGTTACGATGCCGTGATAGTGGATGTATTCCTGCCAGCTGTCTGGGGTGATGTAACCGGACCAGCGCGTGGCGAAGGTGTTACCTCCTGGGGCGGTGGTCTTGACGATGACGAGGTAGCCGGTGCTGTCGGGGGTGTAGAACTCCTCCCAGGCTCCGTGCTTGATGCTGTTGGCCTGGACTCCGGACGGAATGTCCCAAGTGTCCACCAGACTGAAGTTGAGCTCCGTCTTGATGATGGGCGCGAAAACGTCAGCGCTGTTTCCGAGGACGTTGAGCTGCAAGTCGCGCAGCTCTCCGATCTGCTTCGGAAAGTCGGAGGTGAGGGTCCCTTTCTGGTGGATTTCCAGACGGACCTTTTCGTTTCGCTCGTTGGTTAACTCGCTGTAATATTTCAGCTGGTATGTTGTGGGTAGGTAGCTCATCGGTTGTTCTCGCTTACGGTTCTCTGTCCGGAGAGGACGAGGTCGCGTCCGGAAATGCGTCCGGTCACCACCACCTCGAGCTCCGTCTTGATGGTCTGGGTTGAGGCGGCTCCGCCTCCTCCCTGGTAGGTGCTGGAGGACGTGGCGCTGCCTCCGTTCTTCGCAAGTGCGGCGAGGCCGGCGCTTGCCGCAGCGCCAGCTGCCATAAGAGCGGCGCCGGCGGCGATAGCTCCGTAGCCGGTCCATCCGAAGGAGAGCAGGGCGTCCTTGGCGGCTACGGTAGCGATGCCCTCGAGCATGATGATCTCACCGGCGGTGATGGCCATCTTGCAGAGGGGGTCCAGCAGAGCTTTGATAACGGATGCGGGATTGAAGTCCTCAAGTCCGAAGAGCTGGTCTGCCATCTCCTGGCAGGCATCACTGAAGCCGGCGACCACGGCGTTGTGGAAGTCTTCGGTGATTTCCTTTGCCCTCTCCACGTTTCGCTCCAGCTGGTCCAGCCAGGCCTGGAATTCGTCGTCGACTATCTCGATAGGTTCCAGCTCTATGGGGAATTCCTCATCGAGCTGATCCACGAATTCTTGGAAGCCCTCGTCGGATATCTCGAGCAGGCGCTTCATGAAGGTGTCCGTCAGGGTGGTGGTGTCGATGCCGGCCTGCTGCAGCTCGTCTTTCTCTGCCTTGTAGGCTTCGCGTAGCAGGGCCTCTCGCTCCTGGGCGTTGGCACCGCGCTTGTTGGTGTAGTCGAGGAGGATCTTGTAGGTGTTGGCCTCGTACTCTTTGGTCAGCGCCTCGGTGTCCATTCCATATTGCTGGAGCAGGGCTTTCTCGGCGTTGTATTTCTCTGCCAGAAGGTGCAGCTCGCTCTTGGCCGAGTCCACTGCTCGCTGTTGAATCTTCGCGGCTGCTTCAGCTCCTGGATCCGTGGTGTCGTCTGTGCTCACTCCGGAGCCCGCCTTGCTCAAGGATCCGAGCATCGAGGTTGCGCGCATCTGGGCGTGGTACATCGCGGTATCCACGTTGATGACGGCGACCTCTGCTTTTGCGAGATTGCTGATGAGCTCATCGTTGCCTTTGTCGTATTTCTGCAGTACGGCGGCCACGTCCTTGACGGCCTGCGAGGTGGCGGCGTCGAGGTCTTTCACCCTCTGTGCGGCATCGTCTCGCATCTGGCCCAGGGCCGAGCCTCCTGGTGTGTCGTCAAGGGCGGCGCCGATGCTCAGCCAGGTCTTGTCTTTCTGGGCCTGCTTCCGTTCATTGAGATAGGCGCGGCCCTGGTCGATGATGGCTTTGTTCTGGTTGTATTCGCGGACGAGGAAGTTGATCTCGTCGTCGTTCATCTTCGTCTGGGACTTGAGCTGCTTCCGATAGCCGTCGGCCTCTTGAGTGGCGATGTCTTTCTTGAGTTGGCCCAGCTCCTCCGTCTTCTGGATGATCTGTTGGGCGGCAGCCATTCGCTCCTTGTCGCTCTTGGAGCTGTCGCGCATAATAAGCTGCAGCTGGGCGATCTCCTTGTTGGTCTGTGCTTCGGTGTAGTTGTAGCTTGTGGTTCTCTCGAAGACCTCGTCCAGCTCTTGGGCGGCCTCCCGGGCGAGCCTGGCAGCCTCGCGCATATTGGCGAAGAGGTTAGAGAATCCCTCGCCGCTGGCCAGCTGGCGGACGAAGGAGCCATAGGCGGCGTTGACGCCCGCCATCGTGGTCCTCCATTGGTCTCCCCATTTCTGGGTCATCTTGACGGCATCCGTGGCAAATTTTACCACGGCGGCGGCCACGGCGGCCCACGCCACTTTGGCTCCGGCGGCCATATTCTTCAGACCGATTCCGAAGCCCTCGGTTTCCTTTTTGGCATCCTTGATGCCTCTGGAGAATTCGTCCTTTTTGAGTCCGAGTCGGACGAAGAGATCACCTATCTTGCTCATTGTCTGTTGCAGATTTTGAGGCCTTGCTGGCCTCCCATTCTTTCATTATTCGATTGAGTTCGGCCTCCTCCTCCGGGGTGATCCTGTACTGCTTTGCTTTCTCGGCCAGCTCCTCTGCTTCGGTCTGCTCCCAAGGGAAGCGGCAGAAGGCCTGCGGAGTCTTTGGTTTGCGCCCGGGTTTGATGTTCGGGGACAGGAGCATCTCCTGCCACATCATCCACCTTGCGACGGTCCAGCGCTCCTGGGTCTCCTGCTCTTTGCCTTTGAAGCGGAGCTGGTATTCGTGGTAGCTGGTTCGAGCAGCCTGGTCTTCAGTCAGTCCGCAGCGGCCTATCAGGAACGCCTCAATAGCCGGCCAATCCAGGCAAATGCTTTTTTTTTACCTGCGGGGGCTGCTTGCTCTGCGGCGGCGCTCTCCTCTTTCTGCTTTTCGACGACTAATTCCTTGGCTGTCTTTCCGGTGAGCGCCTGAACGGCGAAGTCCACATCCTTTGCGAATTCGCGCGGGTTGGCCGCTGCATATTCGTGGAAGTCTCCGCGGGTGTGCGGGAAGTCGTCGGCTGTGCCTTTTCCGTCCAGCTCCCAGGCGTTGATGGCCGCCAGGAAGTAGATGTCGGCGTAGGCTTCCAGCACCGAATTAAAGCTGGCCGTGTCGGTCTCCAAGGCGAGGCCTTTCTCATCCTTGTAGCTAAAAAGGTGCGGAGTGAAGAGGGTGTCCACCTCCACTCCGTCCTTTAGCTGTATCTTCCGTCGTAGGGTCCTCATTAGCTCAGTGCGGGATAATGGGTTACCTCGCCGGTGGCGGTGAGGCTGATGCTACGACTGGCCACTGCGCCGTTGTCGTTTGTGTCGCTGATGGCGGTGACAATGGCGGTGAAGACGTCGCCCTGGCTGGCGGTGCTGCCGCTCAGCTTGCCAATGAAAACGCGGACGGTCGCTCCTGTGTGGAGGGCCTTGATGGCATTGTACTGAGGGCCGTCTGCCGTGTCATCCGTATAGACGGTGATTTCAGCGGTAGCGCCTTTCTTGCCCGCGATGAACTGCGCCCATTGGGTGCTCTTATCGGAGACCTCGATGGCCTCTGCGGTCCTGTTAAAGGAATTGGTCTGCTCTCCGGAGAGCCAGGTCGTGGGTGTGCCGGAGCTGCCGAGTGTGATGTACGCTTTGCGTGCGTTTCCGAGTTCTGCCATGGTGCTTCAGGTGTTAGGAGATTACGGGAGTGTGGGTGACGGCTCCAGTGGCGGTGAGGCTTATGGAGCGGGAAGCGACGGCGCCATTGTCGTTGGTGTCGCTGATGGCGGTCACGACGGCGTCGAAGAGGTCGCCAGCAGAGGGTGCGGGGCTCTGTCCGGTGGAGAGAGTGCCAATGAAGACCTTAACGGTGGAGCCGTTATGCAGCCCGGCCAGGGCTGCTTTCTGCTGGGCGTTGCTGTCGTCCGTGTAGACGGTAACTTCAGCGGTAGCGCCTTTCTTTCCGGAGAGGAACTGGGCCCACTGCGTGCTCTTGTCACTGGTCTCGATGGCCTCGGCGGTCCTGTTGAAGGAGTTTGTCTGCTCGCCTGACAGCCAGGTGTAGGTGAGCTCGTTGGTGCCGGTTACGATATAAACGCGGCGGATGTTTCCAAGTTCTGCCATGGTCTATTGCTTTTAATTGTTTTCTTGCTCTTGGGCCGGGGTCTCCGGCTGTGTATCGGTTTTCGTCTTTTCCAGGTAGATGGTCACCTCCTGGAGCAGGCGGTATATGATCTTGTTTGTGTCGCTGCTCTCCGTCATGTCCTGCAGCTGCACCGGGAGGATGCCGAGGCAGGTCCATCCGGTGAGCTCCAGTTCATTTTCGGTCAGCAGCCGGAGGTTGTCTTCGTTCATCGTGGTGGCCTCTCCGAGGCTCCGGTTGCTGATGCTCTCCACGGTGACGTTTATCTGTCGGAGGGCTCCGTCTTTGTCGAGCCTCTCCTGCTCCCTGATTGAGTGGATCTCCACTCTGGGATATTTTGCCGTTCCGCCGATGGTCACTCCCTGGCGGGTAAGCTGGGCTACCAGGGCGTTGTAAATCGTCCGGTATCCGCTAACCTGATGGCGGGGCCATCTTTGAAAAATCCGAGAGAGGATGCTCATCGTGTTTCGTCGTTTATCGCGCCTCCTATGGCGTCGATGATCTTGCTCTTGTTTTTGTCAATCGCTGGAGCAAAGAATGGATGAGGCTTCGTGCCCTCTTTCGCTATCTTCACTGCCAGCGCCCATCCTGCGGCCCGGGCTGCTTTCCGGTCGTGCAGCTGGTATTTCTTGTATGCCCATTGCGCGAGTTCATCCGGCGGTGGCATCCGTCCGGCGCGTCTTCCGTACTCTACAAAGTAGGCGTAGCCGCTTTGTCTGTTCTGTGAATCAAAAAAGCCGACGTCGAGGTTTTCTTCGTCCACCTTTTGGACCTTGCCGCTTTGGCGGAGGAGGCCTGTCACCACCGAGCTGTTGTCGCGCAGGTTCATCTGCGCATCTGCGATGATGCCGAGGCCGGCTTTCTGTAGTCCTTTCATCGCTGCTTTGCGGACGTCTTTCTCCGCTCTGTCAAAGGCCCGGAGCAGCTTGTCGAGGCCCTCCACATCGAGGGGCCCGGCCATTAGTCTTCCTCCTCTGGCTCGGGCTCCTCCTGGATTGGATCGTCGCTCTGGTACCAGCCGCTGATGCGGATGTATCTTCCGCGGTTGTCCACGTCCTCGGGCGTGGGGAAGTGGACCTCGTGCCCTCTCCAGATGAGTCCGTCAAAGTCCACGGCGGGCTTTCGCATTTCGATGTCCACTCCGACGACGTCTGCCTGTTGGAAGGTGAGCATCGTCTTCGTGGCGCTCATCTGCCGGACCTGGGCGTAGGCCTCCAGCACGATCCGTGGCGTCCCCATTGCGGCGTGGCTCATCGAGTCAACGGTGGCCACCGCCTTGGTGAGGATTACGCGGTCATTAAACCGGCGGGCGTTCTGGGGGTCTCGTCTCATAGTCCGTAGGTGGTTTTCAAGATGGAAGCCTGGACCTTGGGGTCCTCTCCGTCGTAGATGGCCGTGGCCAGCTGCCAGACGACTGGCTGCAGCTTCTCGGCCTCGGGGATGTTGACCTCGTTTTGGTACACGACCACGAGGGTGGCGCAGCGCCTGCTGACGCGGATGCTGCTTCCCTCCTGGGTGAATTCGACCGGCTGGCCGTCCTGGTCCTCTGCCCGGGTGACGGTCTTTCCGCCTTGATAGAGGCGGATCCTGTCTTCCGGCTTGACGTCGGTGATGGTCAGTTCGAACTTGCAAGGGAGGAGGGCGGTGTCCGAGTGCTCCTGGACGGCAAGCATGGCCCTCTTGAGCATCTTCTGCAGCACGCCGTCCCGGCTGTCGTCAGGGACTGATGCGTATTGTTTGAACTGCTCAAGGTGGTCAGTCTGCGGCTCTCCGCTTTCTATAATTCGTACCTGTATCATCGGCGTCAATGCTTAAAGGAAAAAAGGGAGCCGGCGATGGCGATCCGGCTCCCGGGGCGAGGTGGGCGGTTATGCGCTCGGGGCGAGAGCGGTGATGGCGGTCGCAACGCTGGCGACGTAGATGAGGCCTTTCTTGTTGGGAGTCGGCACCTTGGTCTGCGCGGCCTTGCGGAAGTAGACGTCGTATGCGTCGTAGGCGCCGTTGCGGATGAACTCGAGCTCGAAGCTGTTGCCAGCATAGACCTCTGCGGCGTTGGTGTCGGCCACGAGGATCTCACCGGAGGAGAGGCGGGTGGTCGGGTAGATGCGAATGCCGGAGAGCATTCCGGTGATCTTGTCGTAGAGGTAGTTTCCGTTCTCGTCCTTGAGGGACTTGATGGCGCGGAAAATAGCCCAGGTCACAAAGGCGGCGTTGGCGTGGAAGCCCTCCTTGCCGATCTGGTCGACGGCGTCGAAGATGACGTCTGCTTCGTTGGCTTTCTTAACGGCGTGGGCTGCAAGAGCGGAGAAGGCAGTGGCCTGGCTCTTAAGGCCGTAGATCTTGTTGGGGCTGGTGCCTGCACCGGAGTCAGCGCCGACGCCTTTCCAGATCTCCTCGTCGAGCTTGTCCTCGATCATGCGGACGCCCTGGTTCACGCAGTAGTTGTAGAGCTGCTCGAACCAGTCCTCGAATTCGGTGGAGATGCGGACCAGGGTGGCCAGCTTACCAAATGCGCGGGTCTTCTCGCTGAAGGAGACGTCGCTCTTGTTGGTGTTCTGTGCGAGCTCGGCCACGTAGTCTACGACGGCCTGCTTGGTGGACTCGATCCATCCGAGCTTGTTGGCGGTGCGAGGGCGCAGGCCAAAGGCTACGATGAATGCGTTGGCCACGGGGGCAGCGGCGTAGATGGTGGGATCGTCGGCGATGCCGAGGCGGTTGTTGGGGCTGATCTGGCTGGTACCGATGTCGTTGACGTTCTTGAGCTCGAGGGTGACCTCGAACTTTTCGGTCTTGGAATCGATGGCTTTCTTGATAGCCTCTTTCTTCTCCTCGAGGGCTGCACGGAAGGCGGCCTTAAAGCCTACGCTCTTGGCGGCCTTGAGGGACTTTTTGAGCTCCTCAATGGTGGCGGCGTGTTCCTTGACGCTGGCGTCGAGGTTGTCGATGTTCTCCTGGGCGGTCTTGAGCTCAGCGCTCTTGGTGGCGAGCTCGCCCTTGGCGGCTTCGGCCTCTGCCTTTGCAGCAGCTGCTTCAGCCTTGGCGGCCTGAGCTTCGGCTTTTGCCTGCTCGGCGCTCTGGCGGATTTCTTCCGCTTTCTTTTCGAATTCAGTCATGGCTGGATTGGGTTATGGTTAATTTATAAACTGGCGAGCACTCGCCTTGCAAATTCATTATCGACGGCGGTCTTGAGGGCTTGGAAGTCCTCGGGCGCCATCGTCTGCAAGCTGGAGGCCATTTCCTTTTCGCTCTTGGCGTCCAGGAGGATGGCCTTGGGGTTGGCGGCCCGGGTCACCGGTGAGACCTCCACGATGGTGATGGCCTCAAGAACTCGGATCTCGTATTCGTAGCCGTCCATCTTCTCGTAGCGGTACTTGTCTGCGTAGTAGCCGATGGAGAACTCATCAATGGCGCCGGCCTTGATGAGCTTCTGGACGTCGAGGCCGGTGGCGGTGTCGATGATGTCCGCCTCGAACCAGAGGCCGATGGCGTCCACTCCCTTGTCGGTGATCACACCGATGACCTCGTGCGAGTCGTGCTGGTAGCAGAGCTTCATGCGCTTGGCGTCCTCGCTCTTGAGGAAGTCGTCGCAGGCTGTGGGAGCTATGAGGTCTCCCCAGCTATCCACATTCCCGAAGGCGCAGGCATAGGCCTTGATGTGGAGGGTCTTGCCATCCTCACTCTTGGCCTTGATTTCGACCTGATGGATGTGGGTCTTGTATTGGGTCTCTTTGTTCATGGCGTGCTGTCTTTTGTGCGAAATTATAAAGAGTTCCGTGGTTATGCTGATTTTTTACCGTGCATTTGGTTGCTCACTTGGGCCGGCGGATGCAGCAGCAGGCGCAGTTGATGATCTCCGCGGCGTCGGCTCCGAGGCTCCCATCGTGCGGGTACATGAGCATCCCGCCTGGCAGCTCGAAGGGCTCCGTCTGGTCCACCTCGATGCCGTCCATGATCTCGTGGGTGTCCCGGGTGTTGCCCAGGCCGCTGATGCACCACTGCTTGGTGAATCCGATGTCCAGTGTGCCGGCTGCGATGTTGGCGGCGTCCGCCATTGCGACCATGGACTCCGTCTGGGCGATGCGGCGGACCTGCCACTTTGCGAGCTCCTTGTACTTGTTGTAGATGCGCTTGGTGAGCTTCTCGATGCCGAGGCCGTATTCCTCTGCCATCTCGTCCCGGAGGATGTCGATGAGGGTCTCTCGGAGGGTGCCGCTGACGACGACGATTTCGGATCCGGCGCGGTTGGCGGCGTAGTCCTGAAGGCTGCCCAGCCAGAGCATATCGTCCTCCGCGGCTTTGGCCTGGTTGAGGTCGCGGGCCGTGCTCTTGCACATCGGCAGGCCGGTGTCCTGATAGAGGCCGTTCCACCACTTGGGCAGGTAGCCGGTCTCGTCCAGGTAGGTGTCAATGAGGCCGGGCCAGTGCTGCGGGTTGTCATACTGGGCGCAGATGTCCAGCACTCGTTTCACCTCGTGAGCCCGGGCGCGCAAAAGCCGGGCCTCGTAAACGTGCCCGACCTTGAGTCCTTTGCGGCGGAGGTAGTCTTGGTGCTTTCGCTCTGCCGCTGTTATGCGTCGCTTTTTTATCATTGTTCTGAAAAGGCCCCAAGTATGCCCGCCGTTTCACTTGTCTGCGCGGCTATGTCGCAGAGGGTGTGCCCGGCCTGGGGCCCGGTCTTAATTTGCGGGAGCCGGTTCGGTTTCGTTGATGTCGTAGGTCTCGTTTCCGAACTGGACGCCAATGGGCAGGATGGGCTCGTCGGCGTAGGGCTCGTCGATGGGATCGAAACCGTTTGCCTCTCGCAGCTCGTTGAGGGTGCCGTGCATCTTGGTGATGCGGTCCAGCACCTCGGTGGGTTTCTCCTGGAGGGCCGGGATCTCGTCCCGGTTGATGACCAGCTCGAACTCCTGGTCCAGCTTGCAGTAAGAGAGCAGGTCCTGAGCGAATTCCTCCGCCAGCGGGATGGCCTGCTGCTCGTAGATGGTCTTCTTTGCCTCCTTGGCATTTTCGTATTTGGCCTGGCCATAGTAAAGGTCCACCGGCAGACGGAAAACGAAGCAGAGGGCGGTGACGGCCTCTTTGTGTGATGCGAGGATGCCCAGGTCCACCGGGGTGTTTCCGATGGCGTGGTACTCGATGGGTGTCCGCAGCGCCTTGAGCTTGTTGAAGCTGCCGGAGCCGTTCACGTCTTTCTCGACCTGGTCTGCGTCCTGGGGCTTGATGCCGTATTCGCTGTCTGCCTTGGGGGTGATGATGCCGGAGACGCCTCCGTTGTCCAGCGCCACGTCCTGGCGCCTCATGCCCTTGTCAAGGATGGAAAGGTAGACGGCTGCAGCCACCACCTTGCTGGTCCCGAAGAAGGAGGTATCGTCCAGGTTGTAGTCGAAGCTCTCGAAGACCTTACCCTCGATGTCGATTTCGTCGCCGGTTGTGCCGATGAGCTTGACTCCCTTGATGGGCTTGTTCAGGCCTCCGGCGTCCACGGACACTTTCTGGCTGGGCAGCACAAACATTCCGATCTTGGGGTTTATCTTGCGGTCTTTACCGGCGGTCAGCGGCGCGTAGACCCAGGCGTCTCCGAAGAGGAGCCTGTTCACGGCCCAGGCCTTTCCGAAGCGGCGCAGGTTGTAGCGGTCGTTGGGCTTGCGCAGGACGTCCAGCAGCCAGTGTTTGTCCACGTAGTCGTAGCTGCCGTCCTGTTTGAGCTTCCGGAGCTCGAGGTATTTCATCACCTCTCCCACGTTGTCAGCGATGTAATCCACCACTCCGTTCACCGGGGCGATGGTCTCGTAGGCTTTCTTGATCTCCTCGCGTCCCAGGCCGGTGATGCCGGGAAGGCGCAGGCCGACCAGCTGGGCGGCGATCTGTTTGAAGTACTCGTTATCGGCGTTGTCGCCGTCGTAGTAGCCCTTGATCCGGAGCAGCCGGTTGTATTCCTTGTTGCTGATTATCTTCATGGCGTGCTGTCTTTTGTGCGAAGTTATAAAGGGTTGCGGGTTTTGCTCTCAATGGGTCAGTGCATTTGGTTGCTTATGCCCATCCGGTGGAGGTGAGTGAAGGCTCCGTAGTTGGTCGCGTCCATGGCGTGGTCGTTGCCGTCCTGGGGCTCGTCGGTGAAGATGGACTCGTCGTCCTTGTTGGGTTTCCAGCTGTAAGCCTCGACCTCGCTCTTGATGTGGGCGCCGACGTAGCGGACCTGGAATCCCTGCAGCCAGGCGACTCGCTCGCTCTTGCTGCGGTTGACTCCTCCGCTGGCGCTGATGCCGTAGATCTTCCGGAGCTCGGCGATGCTGTCGGGCCTGGCCGGGTCGCAGTAGACCTCGCAAAGGCCGGGGCTGTAATAGACCGGGAACTTGAGCGGCTCTCCGTCCTCGCCTCGGAGCAGCTCTCCGTTTTCGTCTCGCTTGGTCTCGTAGTGGTGGACCAGCTGCTCTCCGTCCTGAATGATGCGGGCGGCGATGTCCCGGGGCAGCAGGCCGGTCTGGTAGCAGATCTCCTTGAGGTAGAGGGTGCCGGTGACCGGGTCGTAACACATCCGCACCAGCGCGTCCGGGTCTCCGCCGTAGCCCCAGTCGTTTCCCCACCACTGGGGCAAGCCGTCCGGGTACTCGTCCTCGGGGATCTCCTGCCAGTCCTTGTAGATGAGGCCCTCTTTCCGGACGAGCCATTTGCCTCCGTAGAGGTGCTCGTATTTGTCGGGGTTCTTTTCGCGCAGCTCCTCTGCGATGTCGATGAAGCTCTGGGAGAGGTTGGACTTGTTGTCCTCCCAGGTGGTGTGGATGTAGGTCACGTTTCCCTTGGTGCCGTTGAAGTCGTAAGGCACGCCGGGCTCCACAAAAAAGCGGCGGTAGATCCAGTGGCTGATGTCCGCTGGGTTGAGGACGAGGATGACTCTGTTCTCTGCATCCTTTTCACGGATGCTCTGGTCGATGGTGTCGAAGGTCGCCTCCGACATCAGCTCCTGGGCCTCGTCAAGCACCCAGGTCTTCAGGCGGTTCAGCGATTTGAGTTTGGCGATCTGGTTTTTCGAGCTTTGCTGGATGCCTCGGAACCAGATGCGGCCTCCGGTGGCGCGGTTCTGGACGTCCCGCCTCCGGACGTAGAAGGCGTTGCGGCAGTCGCCGATGTCCATCTTCTCGACAAATTCCGGGATGATTGAGACCTCGGCGCTCGTGAGGTTCCATCGGGTGTAGAGGATATTGAACTCGTCGTCGTAGGTGCTGTCCAGCATTGCGCAGGCGAGCGCATAAGATTTGCCCGATCCGCGGCCACCGGTGACGATGGTGTAGCGGGTCGTGGCGTCCCAGAGGGGCTTGTACTTTTTGCTAATCCTGTACGCCATCCTCGTCGTCTTCAAATACGACCTTGGGCCTGGTGACCGTGGCGTTGAGGTCTATCTCCTGCCGCAGGTCGTAGCCGCGTGGCTTGCCCTTGCACTGGAGGTAGAACTTGATGGCCTTGGTGTCTCCTGCCTGGATGTTGCGCATCAGCGCTGACTCTGCGAGGTCGAGCGCCATCTCGGATGCCTCCTTGCTGGCCTCCTCCCAGGCGGCGTCGAAGTCCGGGTCCTTGGAGCGCCACTCGTAGAGGGTCTTCCTGGATCCGATGCCGACCTTTTTGCAGGCCTGGGTGACGAGGCCGGCGCTGGCCTTGAGCGCTTCGAGGAAGTCCGCCTTGATCTGCTTGATCTGCGCCTTGCTGTAGTGCTTGCCTGATTTCATCATTCAAAGGATTTGATTCCGTCGTAGTATTTCTTGTAAAACTCAAACAGCCCGCGGTCGATGGTGATGCAGGTGTTTTCCGTTCTGGGGTTGGTGTTGATGTTGGCGCTGCTCTGGATGCCAAAGCTCCAAAGCGGGCCGGTGCCGGCGTAGACCTTGCTGTGGTTCCTGAAGAGAGCGAATCGTCCAAGGTCCGGGTGGTCCTGGTAGAGTCTCTTGAGCATCTGGAACTCCACGGCGTAGCTGCCGCTGAAAATCTCGCCGACGTAAATGTCGAGCTTCCGGATCCGGTCGGCCTCTACCCATTCCCGGAATTGCAGGATATCCTCTGCGCCCATGCACCAGGTGGAGGCCAGGCAGTAGTCGAGGTCCTGTTGCCGGAGGACGGCTTTCAAAAATGAGAGGCTGTCAACGTCTCCGGCGGTGATGAAGTTGTAGGCGTGTCCCTCCTGGAAATGGAAGCCCGGAGCGGCCAGCGCGTCCAGCAGCTTGCTTTCGCTGAAGGCGCGCCGGTACTCGAATTTCGGAGTCAGCTCGTAGACCTCGGTGTATCTGTGCTTCCGTCCCTTTTTGCTCTTGCTCTCTTTCTCCGGCTCTGGCTCCGGTGCCTCGTCTGGTACCGGCGGCTTGCCGTCAAAGCTGAAGAGGTCGAGCCCGCTGAAGAGATCCTCGCCATTGTCCATAGTGCTTTAGTCGTTACGGCCTGATGGCCTTTTGTCCTGTGAATTTCTCCCACCGGTCGACGATCACGTCGCAGTAGACGGGGTCGAGCTCCACCATCCGGCAGCGCCGGCCCAGCTGCTCGCAAGCGATGAGGGTTGTGCCGCTGCCTCCGAAGGGGTCCAGCACGATGTCGCCTGCGCGGCTGCTGTTGATGATGTGGTCTCCGAAAAGGGGCACCGGCTTCATCGTCGGGTGCTCGTCGTCCTTTCTGGGCTTGTCGTAATGGAGCGCGGTGGTGGGTATGCCGTTCTCCTCGAAGATCTGCTGGAGCAGCAGCTTCATGTCCGTCTTGCTCATGTGCTCCAGGTCCAGCTTGTCTTCCTTGACGGTGGACTCCCGGCGGCTGTCGCTGAAGTAGTGACCGGCTCCCGGTTTCCATCCGTAGACGCAGCTCTCGTGCTGCCATTGGTAGTCCTGCCTCCCCAGGGTGAACGAGTTTTTCACCCAGATCAGCAGCTGCTTGTAAAGAAGGCCGGCTTTCTCGTATGCCTCGATGCAGGCGTCGATCTCGCTGCTGGCCATCCAGATGTAACAGGCGGCTCCGGCCTTGAGGCAGTCCCTGACTGCCACAAAGCATCCGTAGAGGAAGTCTCGGAAGGCGCCGTCGCTCATATCGTCGTTTTCTATCGTTTTGCCGTCGCTGTTGCTTATTGCCACGTTGTAGGGCGGGTCTGTCACCAAAAGGTCCGCTAATGAGTTACCCCCCCCATCAATTTTTCGAGGGCGTGGACGTCCTTGGTGTCTGCGCAGATGAGGAGGTGCTCTCCCAGCTGAATGAGGTCACCTCGTTTGGTCTTGGGTGGGGTCTTCCGTCCCAGGATCCTGCTCGGGTCGTAGCCGTCGTCGCGGGCTTTCTTGTTGCCCTTGGGCGGGAGGTCCGGCAGCTTGATGCCGATGTCCATGAACTCGAACTCTCCCCAGTCCGCTTTCAGCAGGTCGACGTCCCAGGCTCCGAAGCTGGAGTTATCCTTGAGGACGATCTGCTTGAGTTTCTCCGTGGGTGTGGTCTCTGGGAGCACGGCGCACATGAGCTCCTGCCAGCCGAGGTGCCTGGCTGCCTCCACTCTCATGTTGCCTCCCAGCACAACGAAGGCCGAGCCGACCGGATAGACGATGGCGCCTCGGGCCTCTGCAAGCTCGGGCGTCTCCTCCATCGACCTGGCCAGGGAGACCACGTCGCCTTTGGTCCACTTTCGCGGGTTCGCCGGCAGGCCGTGGACCTGGCCCTTGTTAAGCTCGAGCCGTCCGAGCTTTATCTTTCGGAATTCCATAGGTGATTGTGTATTTGGCGTAAAACTCCAGCCGGGCGGTGGCGTCGCTCTTGAGCGGTTCTGCCCTCAAGGCCCGCAGCACTGTCCGCTTGTCGAGGTGGCACTCGTCGGCTATCTGTCGTGCGGTCTGGCCGGTGGCCCTGATCAGGCCTGCCAGCTCCTGGAGCCTCCGGGCCTCGTTTGCCCTGAAGTCGTCCTCCGTCAGTGGTCGTGTGTGAGTGTTTCCCATGTGTACCTGTTCGTTTTGTGCAAAGTTAATGAATTTTCCTATACTTTCCTTAACTCCTTGATTCGCTGGAGCAGAGCGGTCTGGCAGTCTCCCTTTCCGGAGAGGGCCTCCATCACCCTCTCGTCCATCGTGCCAGTTGCGACGATGTGGTAAAGAAGGACCGGCCTGTCCTGCCCTTGCCGGTAGAGCCTGGCGTTGGCTTGCTGGTAAAGCTCGAGGTTCCAGGTGGGCGTGTACCAGATGATGGTCCTGCCTCCCTCCTGCATATTGAGTCCGTATGCCACGGAGGCCGGGTGGCAAAGTAGCAGGCGGATTTCCTGATTGTTCCATTTCTTGAGGATTTCGGGCTCTCCGTTGAAGGTTTCGGGCTGATAATTTCCAAAATTGGCCAGAATTCGCTCTTTTTCGTGCTGGTAGGCATAAAAGACCAGGACCGGTTCCTCGGTTGCTTCGAGAATGTCGCTCAGGGCCTCCATCTTGCTTTGGCCGACCTCGTGCCAGTCGTGCTCGGAGTCGTAGACGGCTCCTCCGGTGAACTGCAGCAGCTTGTTGGTAAGGGCCGCGGCGGTCACTGCCTCTATCTCTGCTTCGTCGATTTCCAGCAGCTGCTCTTTCTCGAATTCCAGGTAGGCTTTCTGCTCGGAGTCGCTCAGGGCGATGGTGGTTCCGGCTTGGATGAGATCTGGCATCTCGAGGTAGTCGCTCGCCTGCATGGAGAGGCAGATGTCGCTGATGGCGTCTGTGATCCGTTCTCTGGATCCGGGCTTCGGGATCCATTCGTAGACGACGTGTCCGTTGTGCCGTCCGGGCCTGAAGTACTCCTGTCTGTACATCGTGAGGGTCCGGCCCAGGCGCTTGCCGTAGTCCAGCAGTTCTATCTGCGACCAGAGGTCCATCAGTCCGTTGGGGCTGGGCGTGCCTGTCAGCAGGACGAGTCTTCGGATCAGCCAGCGCATCCGTCGCAGGGCTTTGAACCTGCGGCTCTGCGGGTTTTTGAAGCTGGAGCTCTCATCGATGACGACGCTGTCGAAAGGCCAGCGGACCAGCTCGAGGTCGCAGTAGTCCACGAGCCATTTGACGTTGTCCCGGTTCACGACGTAGATGTCCGCCTCCGCTTCGATGGCTTTCCGTCTTTGGGCTGGCGTGCCCATAATGACGGAGATTTTGAGGCTCCGCAGGTGGTCCCATTTATGGGACTCACCTGTCCACGTATTCCGGGCCACGGACTTGGGCGCTATCACCAGGGTCTTGTCGATTTCGAAGTAGTCCTCCTTCAGCTGCTGGAGCGCTGTGAGTGTGGCGACCGTCTTCCCGAGACCCATGTCCAGGAAGAGGGCGCAGTACCGGTTGTCGATGATGAACTGCGTGGCTCGCTCTTGGTATGCGTGCGGGGTGTATCTCATCTTCTGGGTGAGTTGGCTTTCTCCAGCTGCTCGACGTCCAGGATGAACAGGAAGTCCTGCAGGCGCTGGGTGGTGTCGATGATGTAGACGGTGTGGCCGAGGTTCCGGAGTTGATTGTGGCAGTGGGTCTGCAGTCCGGTGGGCTTTTCGCCGGTGCTCTTAAGCTCGACGAAATAGATGCAGCCCTGGGGCATGATGATCATCCGGTCCGGCAGTCCTCGGTGGAGTTGGCTCATCAGCTTGATGGCCATGCCACCTCGCTTCTCGATTTCTTTCCGCAGCCGGGCCTCGAGAGTCTTCTCGCTTTCCTGCTTTTTGGGACAATGGGACAATGGGACTCGCGCGCGCGTAACTTTCCCGCAGGGGCCATTTATGTAGTCTTTCTTATTGGTTTCCGACATAATTCGCTAAAAATGTTTTTTTGCTGATTTTATTGTCCCATTGTCCCATTTTGGGGCTAACTCTTTGGCTTTCAGTCTTTTGGGCGTGGGACAATCTTTGGGACAATCGTGGGACAATGATTTTGTTGTCCCGTTTTATGGGACAATGCGTTTTTGGCTATTGTCCCATGAATTTGAGCTCTTTTTGGCCGTAGTTATTGAGGTCTTCCGTGGCTCCGTTTTCGAAGTACAGGAGCCATTTCCGGCCTACCCAAAGGACGCGGGCGCGGCGTGCCGGCTCGGTCTCGTAGTTGGTGTTGATGTAGTGCGGCCGCCTGGTCACGGCGACCTCATCGTGTCTGTGGATCATCCGTCCGTCGCGGTCGATGTGTCCGGTTGCTTGTCTTGTTCTGGGGTTCATTTTCGTGTAGGTTTTTTGGGTTGAGGGCTCTTTCCCTGAGCCGGTAAAGGGGCGCGTTCTGGATGGCGCATCGGGTGAAAAAGTTATAAGTTCTCATCTCGTAAAACTATGACGTATCGCTCTCCGTCCGGGGCCTTGAGGATCCTGCGGAAAAAGCGGAGGCAGGCCTGCGGGGTGTCAGTCCACCTGCTTTTCATCATCTCCCGGAGGTTGCAGAGTCCTCTTTCCTGCGTGCTGCCGACTCCTGGGACGGACGTGGATCCGTCGAAGTAAAAGGGGCAGCTTCCGCAGCTGCTGGGCAGGTCGTCTTCGGTCTGCCAGTAGATGTTGATTCCGTTGACGGTCCTCATTCTGGGTCTTTGATTTTGAATCTGTGCTGGCGTCCGTAGGCCTTGTCGTAGCCTCTGCCGATGTACTCGAGGTCCGGGAGTTCGCGCATGATCTGGTTGATATCTTTTGTGCGGTAGCGGGTCTTCTCGTCCAGCTGCTGTCCGAAGAGCTCCACGAGGACCTCAACGGCGCAGATGGTCTCGCGCTTCATCCTGGGCTCCGAGCTCTCCGTCTCGCTGGAGAGCCTGAACCAGTCCTGTCTCTGCTTCATCGTCATTGACTCCCAGGTGGTCGGGAGCTCTTTCCGGATGAAGGCTTCAATCATGCCGGCGCGGTCATCCGCTGCCAGCTCGTTGTGGGCTGTCTGCAGCTCGCGGCTCTTGGTCTCGAGCTCGTGGCTCAGGTAGAGTGTCTCTCCCTCCTGGAACCGGACCACGGCCTCGGCCCATATCTGGTCCACCTCTCCGGGGAGGTCGTCCCAGACGTCTTTGGTCGTTATGTCCTCCCCACATTCCACGGTCCAGAACCGGCGGTTACCGGTGCTGCCCTTGAGGAAGTTGGGTTCGTTGGTGGTGGCAAAAAAGACGCACTGCCGCGGGAAGGTTTCGGTCTTCCGGGCGTAGGCCGGGCGGTAGTTGTCCTCCTGCTTTGATATGAAGTTCTTGTAGGCCTCGCTGGTGGAGTTCTTGTAGTTGGTGAGCTCTCCCATCTCGACGAGCCATTTGCCTCGGATCTGCTCCATGGCGTCTTTGCCGTCGATGCTGGAGATGCTGTTATCGAACCAGTCCCGGGCGAGTGTCCTGATGAGGGAGGTCTTGCCGAGCCCCTCCGGTCCTATGAGGGTGAGGATGTAATCGTATTTGACGCCTGGGCGCATGACGCGGGCCACGGCTGCTACAAAGTGTTTGCGGGTCATTGCCCGGACGAGCTCGCAGTCCACGGCTCCCAGGTAGTCGGAGAGCAGGGTGTCGAGCCTCGGGGTGCCGTCCCACTTGAGGGTCTTGAGGTAGTCCCTCACCGGGTGGTAGCAGTCCTGGCTGACGGCCAGATCGAAGGCGTCCAGGATGGCGGTCTTTCCGGTGAGGCTGTAGTGCTCACTCATGAAGTCGATGAGGCCGTTGTCGTCGCTGTTGGTCCAGTATGGGTCAATGTCTTTGCTGCGCCAGGGCAGGTCCCGGACTACGATGTCGCGGGCCCTGAAGAGGTCGCGTCGGGCGGCTCCCTTGAGGCGCGGGTCGTTTCGGATGATGAGTCCGAAATTGAAGGGCGAGGCGAGGAAGTTCTTGCGGCGCTCGTCCATCTGCATCTGCTCTATCCAGTCCGTCTCGTCATCGGGGATGTCTTTGAATTCCTCGTTAAGTTCGTGCAGCTTCTCTTTGGCCATCTGGCCACTGACCTTGGGGTCTTCCCTGACGAAGCGCTCCATGGCGACGAAGCTCGGGAGCTTGGCCACCGGCGTGTTGATGTCGCTGTCCTGGTCGAGCTCTCCGAATTTGTGGATCCTCACCAAGTCGAAGGCGTTGCAGAGCTTCTCGCAGCAGGGGTCTGTGCCGTGGTGGCTGTAGGCGTATTTGTCCTCGTAGATCACAAGGCCGGCGGCGGTGGTTCCTCCGATGAACGTGTAGCGGTCATCGTGTGCGGTCTTCTCGTAGACGTCCGGCAGGAAGAATTCGATGGCTTCCGTGATTCCGTAAACGCGGCAGAAGGCTCCAATGGATCCGGGCTTGGTGAGCGGGTCCTCTTGCTTGGCGCCGGTGCCGTGGACCAGGCGCATCGTCCTTTTGTCCATCGGCCACTCTGCGACGTTCCGCCAGTCGTTGTAGCTGGCGAGGATTTCGTCGGCGTCCAGCGGCGTGTCTGCTTCGCTGCAGCGGTAGACGTACTCTCCGTCCCTGGGGCAGCTGGGCCAGTACATCAGGCGGCTCGGCTCGTAGGTGGAGCTGTCGAAGATGTCTATATCGATTTGCTCTGCGATTCGGCGGGCGATAGGGATGTATTCGTCCGGGGTGACGTCCCGGCTCAGCGGGATGACGAGCCTGAAGCGCGGCGTTTCGGGCGTGTGGCTGTGTGTGCTGTAAAGGCACCAGGCGGTGTCGTAGAGCACATCTGCGACGATGTCCGGTGTGTCCGTCTGGCCGTAGTCGATGTCGAGGGTCACGAGGCTGCGGCAGATGATGCTGTCGCCTTTGCGGCGTCCTCCGTCGATGGGGCCTCCGACGAATCCTCCGGTGTCCTTGGCCTTTCCTTTCTGGGGCCGGCTCATTGCCTTGTAGTCGGAGACGCTCTCTGCGGTCCGCTTGCAGTTCTTGAGCCTGGCTGCCAGGGTGGCCCAGGTGACGGTCTTGTTCATCCATGCGGTTTCGGTCCTTGACCGACCGACTGATATTTGGTATTCTCTCTCTGTCATTTCACTCTGTAGTAATCGATGACGCTCTCAATGTCGAGGCCGGGGTTTTGTTTGAACCGGCGGAGCATCTTTTTGATGGCGTCCCGCTTGCCCTCGCTTTCGTCGCAGCGGGAGAAGTAAAGGAGGAGGACCTGGACCACGTCATTGGCCTGGTAGTGGAGTGCCTCTGTGCGCTCTGCGCTGTTCCGGGTCGCTCTGTCGAAGACCTGGGTGTCGAAGGCTATCTCCAGGTTGTGGAGGCAGTTGTCCAGGGCCTGGCGGGCGCGGGTGAGCGCCTGCTTCCGGTTGTGGAATACGGTGCCGGTGATGCCCTTTTGGTCCAGGACCCTGCTCATCCGGTAGGCGATGAGCTCTGCGCCGTAGACGCATTCTGCCATGACGGCCAGCTGGGTGACGACCTCGTCTGCGAATTCGCCGTTTTCTTTGAGTGCTTGCATTGTGCTAATCTTTTAGGTAGTAAGGTGTGATGTATCCGGCTCCGTTCAGCGGGAGTCCTTCGTTCCAGGGCATATTCTTGCTGAAGATGTCCCGGATCCAGGCGAGCGCTTCCTCGGCTTGGTCCTCCGGGACCTCGCAGATGATCTCGTCGTGGACGTGGAAGACGATGTCGTAGGGGTTGGCGTAGTGGAAGCTGATGAGGTACATCACCTCTGCCAGGCAGTCTCGGGCCGTGGCCTGGATGATGTTCTCGGTGAGCTTCCCTCCGTAGGTCTCTATCCAGCTCCATTTGTTGGTAACCTGGTTGAGGCCGTGGTACTGGAGGCTGCTGGATCCGAAGCGGTTTGTCGAGGGCTTGATGTCGGGGTAGCTGATGAGGCGTCCGCTGGGCAGCTGGATGGTCATCGTGGTGCCGTGCATTTTGAACTCGAGCGGTCCGACGTGTGTGGTGGCTTTGGTGATCACGCACTCTTTGGCGGCGTTCTCGACGTCGCTCCAGAACTGGACTATCTTCGGGTTGGCAGCGCGCCATTTGCGCACCGTGTCGGCCTCCTCCTGTTCTGTCATTCCTTGGCGCTTGCCTCCCATTGCGTCCAGGGCGCTGACGCCTCCGCCGTAGCCGAGGGCCAGGACGGAGATCTTTCCCTTTTGCCGGAGCTCTGCGTTGGCACCGTGCTTTTCGACCGGGACGTGGAACATCTGGGAGGCGGTCTCGCAGTAGATGTCCTTTCCGTGCCTGAAGGCGTCGAGCACCCAGTCTTCTCCTGCGATCCAAGCGAGGACGCGGGCCTCGATGGCGCTGAAGTCGCAAACTGCAAAGGTTTTGCCCTTGGGCGCTATGAAGGCTGTGCGGATGAGCTGGGAGAGGGTGTCGGCTACGTTGCCGTATCCGATCTCTATCATCTCGATGTCGTTTTCCTTGAGGCAGGTCCTTGCAAAGTCCAGGTCCTTGATGTGGTTCTGGGGCAGGTTCTGCACCTGGACCAGGCGTCCGGCCCAGCGGCCTGTCCGGCTTCCATAAAACTGCAAGAGCCCGCGGACGCGGTTGTCGTCTCCGGCTACGTTGAGCATCGCTTCGTATTTCTTGTTGGAGGTCTTGCCCATCTCGCTCCGGATCTGGAGGACTCTGCGGACGCGGGGGTCGTCGGTGGCTCCTTTGATGTCGGCCACGTCTTTCTTGTTGAGGGTGTCAAGGCTGATGCCGAGTGTCTCGGAGAGCCAGCGCTTGAGCTGTGGTACGCTGTTGGGGTTGGAGAGCCCGGTCAGCTTCATTGCCTCCTCGTTGAGGCGGGCGGCCTGGATGGTGTCTGCCCGGACGGCGTTCCTGACGAGCTCCATGTCCAGCAGGACTCCGCGGTCGTTGATCTCCTGGTCTATGGCGTAGAGCCTCTGTTCCTGAAGGGAGACCGGGTACCAGGCGGTCGCTTTGTCTATCTGCCTCTCGACGTCCACGTCCCTGACGCAGTAGTCTTTGAAGATCTCCCATTTGTCGGGGAAGTCCTCGGGGTGGTTCCTGCCGTCGTCTTCGCCGAAGATGCCGGCGGGCGCTTTCTCGCTCTTTGGTGTACAGAATAGCTTGATGAGGGCTTTGCCCTCTGTCATCTTCTGCTCTGCGAGTCCGAGCGCTGCGCCTGCCTGGGCGAGGCTCAGGGGAAGGCCGCAGCGGGAGCACTGGACCATCGTGCAGTGCCACTGGTAAGGGTCGAGCCATTGGCTGGGGGCGAGGATGCCCTTGCGGCGCAGGTAGTTGCTGAAGCAGACGCGCTCGAAGGAGGCGTTATGCGCAGCCTTGCGATATTCCGGATCCTGCAGGGCCGGGATGAACCAGTCGGGCAGCTCCTCTCCCTGGGCGAGGTCCACGATCTGCGTGGGTTCGTCGTCTCGGGCGTATGCCACGAGGAGGATTTCAAACTCCGGGTTGGCGGCGTATTTGTAGAGCCCTGTATCTGCGATTGGCTCCGGGCTGTAGGTCTCGATGTCTATGTGCAGTGTCTTCATCTGGCGCGGTGGTTAATCGCCCGGGGACGGAGCCCCGGGCACTAAGGGTTAATTTTGAAGGGTTCGCTTCGCTCACTTCAAAAGCGCGACCGGGAGCGCCAGGTACGAGTTGTACATGAAGCCGTTGCCGAGGACGCCGTAGCCGTAGGAGTACCAGGCGTAGTAGGCGTAGTTCGGGTCCGTGTCCCGATCTCCGGTCCAGTGGTAGCGGCCTCTCTTGGCGTAGTCTCCTCCGGTGAGCTTGATGGCTTCGTCCAGGCCTTGGAAGCGGGCGTCGTAGATGTCTATGCACTCTTTGCGGCTCGGACTCCTGAAGGTGATGCTCTCCAGGGGTTTGAAGGCTGCGCAGGCTTTCTGGGCCTCCTCGAATGTGTGCTCTCCGGGGAGGTAGCTCTTGCTCATGCAGAGCAGGTGTCCGTCTTCCGTCTCGATGGCGAGCAGCTGGGCTCTGGTCGGGTTCTCGTCTTTGCGCCAGTCCTCGATGGTGACGGGCTTGTTGTTGTCGGGGTTGATGATGTAAATCTTCATTTTTGTAGGTTTTTGTGCCTTTCGGCGGTTAATTTGGGACCGGAGCCGGACTCGAACCGGCATCTCCAGCGGCGAGGCTGCTTGCTCTCGGATTTCCCTCGTCCCGGCGGTTATGCCCTTATACCATCCGGTCCTTTGTGCTGCCTATTCAGGCAGGTCGTCGAAGTCTTCGTAGGCGTCGAGGTCTATGGCTCCGTTTCCGAAGTCGGACTCTGCGCTGGATCGTCCTCCGAGGTAGTCTCCGTCTCGGGTCTTCAGGATGTTGTTGAGGCCTGCGCCGATGCCCTTGTTGCCTGCGTTGTTGTAGGCAAAGAAGTTGACGGAGGCGAATCCGAAGCATCCGCTGTAGACGTCGTCCTCGTTGGTCACCTCGACCAGCTTGTTTTCGCCGTTGAGCTTGACGCGCTTGACGATGCCGGGCTTGGTCTTGGAGGTGGCGTTGATGAAGTATGCGCCTGCGTAGGCGTCGTCATCTGCTTTCTCCAGGTCTCCGTCGCGCAGAGGGCTGCGGAGGTTGAGCGGGCGCTTGCCTCCGAAGCGCTGGGCGACTCCTGCCTCGATGGCTGCCTCGATGGCAGCTTTGATCTCGGCGACGAGCTTCTTGTTGGACTTGGGGATGATCAGGGAGACGCTGTACTTTTTGTCGCTTCCCTCTGCCACGGCCTCGGGGGTGAAGATGTGGACATAACTGAATCGGACCTCGCCGATTTTCACTTTCGTTGTGACGTTTTCGTTCATGACGTTTTTTCGTTTAAAGGGTTTATAAAAAGGTGTTATTGAATGTCTTTGAATTCTTCCGCTGCGCTGGAGGCGCTGTTCATCGCGGGCCTGGGGTCGCTCTCCTCAACGAGGGCGGGCTTGCCTTGGGGCTTGATGACGTACTGGCCCAGCAGCTCCTGGAATCCTTTTTTCTTGAGTAGCTTCTCGAGGTCGCTGATGGTCTTTAGCTCCTTGGGCTTGCAGTAGCTGGCCTCGTCGAAGCCGGCGTCCTCGAGGGTCTGCATTGCCGCGGCCTGGTCGCTGATCTGGCGGACGCTGCGTCCCTCGACCACTTTGAAGCCGGGGAAGGTCTGGCCCTCGAGGGCTTTCTCCAAGGCGTAGGCCTCGAGCCCGGTGAGCCAGCTCTTGAGCTGCTGCGCGTTGATGAGGGCCTCGGCGATTTCCTCGTTGGTCATCAGGGCAGTGTCGCCTCTGCTGGCGTTCAGCTGGGATGCCTTTGCGGCCAGCGCCTTGCATCGGGGCGCTACGTTGCAAAAGCGGCAGTGCTCTCCCGGGACGAAGTCTCCGCCTCCCTGGTATGCCAGGACGGCTGCGGGCCTGAGCTCCTCTGTGGCCCATTTCAAAATGTCCCAGTAGGTGCTCTCGTCTGTGCTGATCCACTGCAGGCGGGGCTGGATGATGGTCATCCGGATCTGGGCCAGGTCGTAGAGCTCTCCGGGGCCGAGGATGGCGCCGAGGGCGTAGCATTTCATCTGCGTGTTGTTCTTGGCGCTGACCTTGACTCCTTTGCCGTATTTGAGGTCGTAAACGGCCAGGGTGCTTCCCCAGATGATGACGGCGTCGCTGGATCCGAAGCCCTCGGGGATATACTCGGAGAGCTTGAGCTGCTGCTCCACCAGGAGGATGGCATCCGGGTCCTCTCCAATGGCGGCGAGGTAGTCGTCGAAGACCGGGCGGCAGTAATAGTTGAGGACGGTGGCCATCATCTCCCAGGGGTCCAGCTGCTCGTCTTGGGCCTGGTGGACGTGGGTGGCCAGCTCTTGGTAGAGGGGCGCCATCTTGCCGGTGCCCTGGGTGGCGTTGTAGGCGATCTGGAACTTGTCGACGAAGTCTTCGACGAGCTGTCCTTTCTGCTCGAGGCAAATGCGCAGGAGGGTCTCCGCCATCGAGTGGGCGATGGTGCCCTCTTTGGTGTAGGCTGTCTCCTTGCTGGGGACCTGCGCCTCCAGCCGTGCTGAAGGCGGGCAGGTCATCCAGCGCTTGGAGGCCGATGGAGCGAGGATTGCGTGGGTCGTGGGCATAGTGTTAAGCTGCTAATTTTTTTAACTTGGCCACGAGTTCTGCTCGACGCTCCATCGGGCACTCGATGCTGGTCTTGATACCGAATTCGTTAAAGAGGGCGCGGACGGCTGCCGGTGAGGATGCCGTGCGGGTCTCCTTGATGATGGCCCGGAGCTCCTCGTCGGAGATCTCCGTGGTCTCTGCCGGCGCGGGCGCTTCCGCAGGAGCTTCAGGGGCGGGAGCCTCTTTGGTCTCCGGCTTGGGTGCGGGCTTTGTCTCGACCTGCGGGGCAGGTTTGTGTTCCGGAGCGGCGGGCGCCTGGGCGCGCTGTCCGATCAGTGCCTGGACGGCTTGCAGCAGTTGGTCGCTGGCGTCCAGGGTGACGTTGATGTTGATTCTGATGGGTTCCATATAATTAAGGATTGATGTGTTTTCCGGTCTTGGATCCGTAAAGCTCGAGGGCGAGTGTGGCGTTGGTGACGAAGGTCCGGCCTTGCTGATGGATGGCCCTCCTGATGGTCCCGCTTTTCTTGATTCGCTTGGCGGTGCTCTCGGAGCATCCGAAGATCTCCATGAGTCCCTCCATGCCGGAGACCCAGCGGGGCTGGAGCTGTAATGCCTCGGCGACGGTGACCCTGATCAGGGCCTGGAGCTCGTCGGTGGTGAGGTCTGCTATGTACGTTCTATCGTTCATTTCGTCTGTCGTTTTGTCGTTAAAAAGGCGGCAGTACCGTCGCGGCAGTGCCGCCATACCAACTTTATGAAAGTAAAATGTTTTGTGTGTTGTAGCCCCGCATTCAGCGGGTTGTGCCCGGGGAGGGAGTCGGACCCTCCGTCTGTGTGGAAAGATTCAAGTTATGGCTTGACCCACCGGGCCGGGCATAGGGGTCGAATTGGCAGCCAGCTGCTCCTTTGCCCAGCTCGAGCACCTCTGGCTCGTAGCCGGTGCCCTTGCAGCGGTGGCAGGTGTAGTCCCATCTGTTGAGACCTCGTCCGTGGCAAAGGATGCAGTACATTTGGTCGCTATTTTCCATTTTTGTCTTCGGGTTGTTCTGCTTTGAAGGCCAGCCACATGACTCCGCAGATGGCAGCGGTGAAAAGGTGCCACCAGGCTCCGGCGAAGATGGCGCCGACCAGGCAGGCGATTCCAAGTCCTGCCCAGGTGTAGCGGCAGATCTTGTTCATGATGGCGTCGAGGTCTATCTCGTTGGCGGCATCCTCGTTCAGCCAGTCGGTCTTGGGTGTCTCGTTCTGTTCCATGGTTAGTTGATTCGCTTGATGGTTATACGTCCGTTGGCCTCTTTGGGGCTGGAGACGTGGAATTGCTTGCCGGTCTCGGCTCCGTACTGGGAGCAGCAGACCTGGGCATAGCCGAGCTTGATGTCGCCGGGCTCTGCCGTCCATTCCTCGCCTCTCTCCATGGTGGCGATGGTGTTTCGGACGCTGATCTGGCCGATGGCCTTTCCTGAGGTGTGCTTGATGATTTCCATTGCTTTATAAGGTTTTTGGGGGAGGGCCCGAAGGCCCTCCGGTGATTTAGTCTTCGTATCCCTCGAGGGTCTCCAGGACCAGGTTCCTTTGCTCTTTGGTGAGCTCTTTTCCGAGCTGGAGGTCCCGGGTGATGATCTGGTACTTGAGGCGCTCGCAGTCGTGGGCTTTCTCGTAGAGGTCGTTCTGCAGGTCGTCGTTCTCTTTCTGGGCGGCTCGGAAGTTGGCGATGGCGCCGTCGCGCTCCGTGGCCAGCTCGCTGACGAGCTTGGTCTTCTCGTTGATGGTCTCGTAGGCTCTCTTGAGCTCTGCTTCGAGCTGGGCGATCCTGGAGCTTTCGTCGCGGGTGGTTCTGCAGAGGAGGTCGTAGTCGGCGTTGATGTTGCACTCCATCATCGTGACGTCGGCGCGGG
>CAMNNY010000127.1 GCA_946546175.1 uncultured Bacteroidales bacterium | reverse complement strand
GTCGAATCCTGCGAGATTCGCATAGTCTCTATCTTTACGTTGTAGGCGCCCATTTTCTTGCGCACCGAAGAAGTGACCGGCATTTTTCGCGCTTCCTCCGCTTCTTTCTGGTTGAGGTTCGCAAGGAAACGCTGCTCAAGCGAAGAGTTGCGGCGAACGAAATAGCGGGCTACCACGAGGAATAAAACGCCGGACACAAGAATCAGCACAAGGCTCCACCCTGCAAGATGGAAATGCGTTGAGATTACGGCGGCGATGATGCCTACTGCAAGAAGCGCCCTCAGAAGGATGAGCCCGAGGATAGGCCATTTGTTGCTGTCTTTCTCCCGGAGGAGTTTCCCCGCCGACTGGCTTATCGAGCCCGAATTGACTCCCAGCCCATATAGGAACGGAGCCATAAGCGCCAACGTAATTATTACGCTCACAAGGTTGTGTACAAACTCCGACCAAGACGGGAAGAACTTGACCAATGCCGGATCGAGCACCGAACGCGAAAGAATTGACAATGCGAAAATGATTACGCCGTAGAGCACTATCCTGAGCACATATGCCTTGAGCAGCTTTTTCCACTCGCTGTGCTCGGCCACAGAAGTCTGCTCCTCGACCGGCTGCATATGTGCAAGCCACTTTGCAGGCAGCTTGGCTGAAAGGAATTTGTAAGCAGGGCAGGCCAGACGAATCATATAGGGAGTCGTGAAGGTTGTAATCACTGATACGGCAATGATGATCGGATATATGAAGTCGCGCATCACGCCCAGCGAGACGCCCACGCTCGCGATGATAAAGCCGAATTCGCCAAGTTGCGCCAGGCTGAAACCGGTATGGACACCATTCTCAAGGCCATTGCGAGTGAGGACGATACCTGCCGCAGAGAACACGATATGGGTCAGATAGACCACCAGCACGAGGATGAGAATGATATACCAGTACTGGGCAATCACCGACGGCGAGATCATCATACCCACCGATACGAAGAAGATGGCTCCGAAGAGGTCTTTTATCGGGCTGACTATCTTCATGATGTGCTCGCTCTCGATAGTCTCGGCAAGGATGGAGCCCATCACGAAGGCTCCAAGCGCGGAGGAGAATCCGACCGCCGAGGCGAGCGTCACCATGCCGAAACAGAGGCCGATACACACTACCAGCAGAATCTCGTCGTTGATGTAGGGACGTGCTTTCTTGAGCAGAGTCGGGATCACATAGATACCCACCAGGAACCACAGAATCAGGAAGAAGGCCAGTTTGCCGAGATTGAAGAGCATCTCTCCGCCTGCGAACTTGCCCGCCACGGCCATAGTGGAAAGTAGCACCATAAGCAGGATGGCGATAAGGTCTTCCACCACCAGGGTGCCGAACACCATCGGCGCATAAGGCTTGTCCTTGAGTTTCATCTCATCGAAGGATTTCAAGACCACGGTGGTCGAAGACATGGAGAGCAAACCTGCGAGGAAAACGCTCTCCATTACAGTCCATGACATAGCCTGTCCGACTATGAAGCCTATTATGAAAACGCCCAGGAACTTGGTCCCGGCAGTAACGAGGGCGGACGACCCGACTTTCAATAGTTTCTTGAAACTGAACTCGAGGCCCAGGCCGAACATGAGGAAGATCACGCCGATCTCCGACCACTGACTCACGGCTTCCTGGCTGGAGATTCCGGGGAAGAAGTCGATGTTTGGACCGACGAGAAACCCCGCTATGATGTAGCCGAGGATAAGAGGCTGCTTGAGGGCTTTTGAGATTATTGCGAACAGGCCAGCCGACACGAGTATGACGGCGAGGTCCCTTACAAGATTCAGTTCTTCTGACATAGTATGTTGCGGTGCCTTGCGGCTTTTGATTCTTTCTCGTTAGCTTCGATCTGCCCGAATTGGGCACTGTCGCCGACCGCGCCGAGCAGGCGCTCCCACAAAATCTGAAGCGCTACCGCACTGGGATGCAGCAGGTCTTCGGCGTAGAAGCGGTAGTCGCGCAGCTCGTCGTGGACGATCTCCCAGGCCGGGAAGTAGGGCGCACCGGCGGCGGCAATCCCGAGTTGGAGAGTCGCCTTCGAGAGCGTGTTTTCGCGCGGATCGCTCATCTGGCGGATTGGGCAGACCATCGTGAGAAACTGCTTTTCGGGGTGGGCGGCCGTCAACGCTTCGAGCGAGCCGGCTACCTCGGAGGGGTTGAGCATGCGGCGCGTGAACTCGGCGGCCGGGCGCTTAAGGCAGTTAGCCACCACCCTCCCGCCGTGCTCCCAGACCATTGCGGTCGACAGGACCACGATCACGCGGCTTGCCTCCTTCCAGAAATGGCGGGCGTGCTGCAGCGCGTCGTTGGCGCCGGCGAGGAACTCGTCTGCCGACGGGCGGGCGAACTTCGTGTAGTGCTCGAAGGAGCAGACGAGTCCGGCCCCGGCGCCCATCTCCACGCAGTCCTCTTTGCCGAACGGCCTACCGGATTCGAGCCGGTTTACGGCGTTTTCGATCGACTTGGGGTTATAGAGCGTGCCGAAGGGATTGACCATGACGTCGAACCCCGCATCCCTTAGCTGCGCGCCCAGGTGGTCACACAGACAACTTCCGAGCACGACCACTTTGTCTTCAAGCCTGAGGCTGAAAGATGTCTTTTCGGGTATTACGGGAGTCGTCAGTTTGACCATAGCATACAAAGATAGCAATTTTTGGGGCTGACTCTCTTGAAATGGCATCAAAGTTTAGTATCTTAGCATTATGGCTTCGAAGAAAAGAATCGCCGTGCTCACCGGCGCAGGAGTGAGCGCAGAAAGCGGATTGTCCACCTACCGCGACAACGGCGGACTGTGGGACAATTACGACCCCATGGAGGTCGCCTCGGCCGAGGCCTGGGCGCGCAACCCCGGGCTCGTACTGAATTTCTACAACATGCAGCGCACAAAGCTGCGCGATGTTAAGCCCAACGAAGCGCACCGCCTGATCGCCGCGCTCGAAGAGCGTTTCACCGTCGACGTGATTACCCAGAATGTGGACAATCTCCACGAACGCGCCGGCAGCACCCACGTAGTGCATCTCCATGGCGAAGTCACCAAAATCCGTCCTGAGAACACCTGCAACGAGTTCGACGGCTTCAGTGAGAAGTACGTGGTGGACTGCGGCTACTCTCCGGTCGTACTTGGCGATCTCGCTCCCAACGGCGCTCAGTACCGCCCGCACATCGTCTTTTTCGGCGAGGCCGTCCCGAAAATGGAGCGCGCCATCGACCTTGTCGCCGCCGCCGACATCGTGCTTATCGTCGGCACCTCGCTCCAGGTCTACCCCGCCGCCGGCCTGTATCGCTACTCCAACCCTTCAGCCCCGGTCTGGATCATCGACCCCGGCGAACTCACCGTCCGTGACCCTCGCCTCCGTCACATTCGCAAGGTTGCGACCGAGGGAATGAGAGAGTTCGTGAACGAATACCTGTAGCTCCCGATTCGCGGCATTTTTTGCACCATTTTTAATATAAATACGTAACTTTACAAGTTCAAAGATAGAGTTAGAATGATTCTGGAGAGTGTCATATCGCTGTTTCTGCTGTCTGCGACAAGCGCGCAGGATGCTGCGGGATATCCGGTGACTGTCCAATGGACGCCATCGCAGGATCCCGTTGTGCAGGTGGAAAGCATCTCTCCCTGGTCAGAAGAATTCATCGCCAATTCGGTTTGGACTCCCGCGGGCGGCAGACACGGCACCCTGCATTTTCGCTGGAACAAATACTACTACGAAGACGATTATCTGAACAATGCTGAGGCTGCGGACAAACTCCGCAAGCTCATCGACGACATCGGCCGGGAGCACATCGACTCCGTAGTCGTCACGGCTTACGCCTCGCCCGAAGGCGCCTACGAGCACAATATGATGCTCTGCCGCAAGAGGGCCGAGGAGTTCGACAGGGTCGTCAAAGACAAGATAGGCCTCGGCGCATCCAAGGACTCTGCCGAGGTCAACATTATCGTGAGGCCCGGCGGAGAGGCCTGGGACCTTCTCCACAAGCGTATCGAAGAAGACCCGACCCTGTCCGATACGGGCCGGAAACGCATTATCAAACTCCTCGACAACAACGCCATCAGCCACGACACCAAGAACTGGCGTCTTGAGCACGGCAAGCTCGGATCGACCCGCAAGGAGGGCGACCTCTACCGCTGGATGCTCCGCCGCCACTACCGCTACCTGCGTTCGCTCGAAGTCAAGATCTACGTCCACGACGCGCTCGTCGCCTTCGACGCCGCAGGCATCGACGTCGTACCCGAAGAGCCGACATCCGAAATAATTGCCCCCCCCTCCGAAGCGACTGAGCTCTTCGACTCGACGGAGTTTACCGGCGAGATCCCCGAGCCGGGCGTAAGCCTCTACCATCCCCGCGACACCCACAAGTGCATCGACAGGCTGGAAGGCATCCGTCCCGAACCGCTCGCCTGCCGCCAGGGCCAGGACAGCTTCGCAAGGCGCAATGAGCCTAAGTCCGTGCGCTCGCAGCAGGACAGCACCGGGCAGCAGGACAGCCGCTACCGCCCGATCCTGGGCCTCAGCACCAACCTCATCTACGACATCGCTTACGTACCTCACTACGGACTCACGTCGATACCCTCCCTCAGCCTGGAGTACTACCCCTCCAAGGGCAACATCACCGTCGGAGCCGATGTCGAATGGCCCCAGTGGACCCATCCCGACGAGCACCGCTACCTCCAGATCCACAACGTCACGCTGTGGGGCCGCTACTACTTCCGCCCGGAGGAAGACCGCTTCAACGGACCATACGTGCTCGCCAACCTCAACGGTGTTCAATACGGCCTCGGCTGGGACGAGAAGGGCTGGAAGGGTGAGGGCCTCGGTCTGTCCGTCGGCGCCGGCTGGAAGTGGCACCTCGGCCGCCGCATCTACGTCGACCTCGGCCTCGCACTCGGCGCATTCTACTCCGGCTACGACCCTTACGTCTGGGGCGGAGACGCCACAGGATGGTACTACTACGACTACTCAGGCGATCCCGACAAGTTCTCCCCTCGCAGCAAGCGTCTGCTCTGGGGCGGTCCTACCCGGGCATACGTCTCCATAGGAATAGACCTGTTTAACCGCTACCGCAACAAGAAGAAATGACGCGAAAGAAGCACATACTCCTCAGGATAGCAGTCGCCGCGGCCCTCATAGCCATGGCGGGATGCACCATCGAGCCCGTGCTTCACCTGCGCAAGGCGATAGCTACCAAGATCGCCCTCTCGACCAGGGTCAACGTAGACGTGATGTGGCAGATCGACTGGCAGACCCAGTGGGAATTCAACTGGGACGTCAGCGCCCTCGGCCCCGTAGGCTACAGGCTGCCTTCGAGTATGCTTATGCACGTCTTCACCCAGGGCGAAGACGGCAAGCCCATTTCGCACACCGTCCACAATTTCGTGGGTGACAACGCCCAGGTGGACGTATTCGTGGGTACGCACAACATCCTGTTCCACAACAACGACTCCGAAGCGCTGCTGTTCAGGCAAGACAACGAATTCTCAAACATCGAATCCTACACCCGCAAGATCGCGAACGGCCTCAAGTCGGCGACCCAGATCCAGACCCTCCAGCAGAAGACCGCAGGGCTCACCAAAGCCGACGGCGACCAGACTGATATCGAAGGCCCCGTCAACCTTACCCCGGAAGGCCTGTTCACACTCTACAAGCCCGACCAGGTCATCACTGACAACCTCGATGACTACGTCTACGAAGACGGCAAATATGTCCTCAAGCTTGAAGGTGAGCTCCATCCCGCCACGTTCATATATCTGTTCCAGATCAAGCTCGCCAACAACGACGACCGCGTGGTCGGCAGCAACGGCGGCGCCGCCCTCACCGGAATGTCGCAGGGCGTCAACCTGATGACCGGCAAGACCTGGGACATCTCGGCGAGCTACCTGATGGATGTGTATATGGACAAGGCCCAGAATATGCTCGGCGCCAGGGTGATGACCTTCGGCATTCCCGGCTGCGACCCCTACGATGCAACATCGGTCGCATCTGCACCCGACGGACCGCACTACCTGGTGATCAACGTCACCTACGTCAACGGCAGCAGCCGCAACATCAGCATCCCTGTCACCGACGAGATCCGCGCGCTGCCCACCGGCGGCGTCATCACGCTTGAGATCGACGTTGACGACTTCCCGCCCGACGAAAGCGCCGGCGGCGGAGGCGGCTTCAACGCCCTCGTAGGCGACTGGGAACAGGAAGAAGGAAGTACGACAATTATTAACTGACAATACATTTTATTCACTTTTTAATTTTTTATGCGTATGAAAAAATTAATGCTTTTCGCAGTGGCAGCCCTTGCGCTTGCCTCCTGCAGCAAGACTTTCGACACAGGCAAGTCGGAAGGTTCCGCAATCGGTTTCGGCACCTGGGCCGAGACGCTGACCAAAGCCAGGGTGCAGGGCAGCAATACCTTCACCGACGGTGACACTTTTGCTGTGTATGGATTCAAGACCCTCGCAGGCCCTACCAAGAGCACAGTCTTCGATGATGTCGTGGTTTCAACCACCGACGGAAGCACATGGACCTACTCTCCTACCCGCTATTGGGACCCGGCTGCTACCAGCTACACGTTCTTCGCAGTATCTCCCGCCGCTATCGGAACTGCAGCAACAGTTGATGCTCAGACAGGTGAAATTTCCAGCGCAAGCATCACTTTCGCCGGAAACGACAACGACATCCTCGTCGCCGACAAGAAAGAGGTTGCCAAGGCTAATTATGGTGAAAAGGTCGCGATCGTCTTCAACCACATCGCTTCTCTCGTTGACTTCAAGGTCGACAAGGATGCCAACCTCGGGAATGCAGTTCTTGCCATTACCAGTTTCTCGATCACCAACATCGACAAGATCGGCACATTCGGCGTATCTGACGCTTACACAGGCAATCATCCTGTAGTAACCTGGAATTGCACCAACAGCGACCCCGCCAATCTTGGTGAGTACACCAATACCAGCGGTGTCACTTCCGTCGCAACTCTCCCTACAAATGTTGCCAATACCGCAGGTGCTGAGTTCCTCATCAACAATCTTGTCGCAATGCCTCAGACCTTCCGTACTGAAGGAAACAAGCAGACCGTCAACATTGCCTACACCATCAAGGACGAGGCGAACAATGTCTCTACATACCAGAAGAGCTTCGATCTCAAACTCTTCGACGATGTCGACGACCGTGACAACGAAGATACCATCATCGCCGGATGGGAAGCAGGCAAGCACTACACCTTCACCATCACCATCGACGCCAACAAGATCGACTTCTCGGCTTCCATCACTCCTTGGACCCCTCAAGCCGGCTACAACTACCTCGTTCAGTAACAATGCTTAACCGCATCATACGCATTATGGCGACAGCCGCGGGTTGCGCCCTGCTTCTGGCAGGGTGCAGCCTCAGGCTGGACGACCCGGCGCTGGAAATGGCGCAGGAAACTGGCGTTACGATCAACTTCGACGCCGGGTCCGCCTTACTGCTTGATGATGCAAAACGAACGAAGGCAGCATACTACGACGACACTAGTTTCGGAGTATTCGCCTTCAAACAAAGCGGAGGCACCTGGTCACAGCTGAATTCCAAGAAATGGAAGCCGAACTTTATGTTCAACCAGGAAGTCCATTACAGCAGCGGCGTGTATACATACTCCCCGACCAGATATTGGCCGGATGCAGCTGTCAACACACTCACGTTCTGGGCCTATAGCCCATATGACGCGAGCGCTGACCTGCTGGTCAGAGGTACATCCAATGCTTACGCAAGCACCTCCGTCGGCCTGCCTGATATTAGGTTTACTGCAGACGGACATACTGATCTTCTCTATTCCGATGTAGAAGCGGATCAGACATCTGCTTCCAATTCCGGAGAAGTACATTTTGATTTCAACCACGCTCTGGCGCTTGTTGAACTCAAAGCGGAGAAGATAGACGAGGATGGACTATACGGCGTAACCATGAAGGGAGTCAGCTTCAAGGGCATCTATGCAACCGCCATTCTAAGGCATAGCACAGCTAGCCCGGCTAACCCTGCTTGGGGTTGGGATGATTATAGCGGGTCAAGGCAAGAGCTCCCTGTTTGGGAAGATGATCCGGACGACGACAGCGATGATGTCATGCTGGTCCATGGAACCGCGACTCCGCTTGCGAGCATAATGCCGCTTCCTCAGGATCTCACCAACGACGCTTGCTGGCTCCACGTAGAATTCGAGGTCTCGTATCACGAAGATCCCCTGGATCCTAATTCTGCAGTCCTGACTTATACCACGTCTCGCAATGTTTATTTAAGAGATGTCTTCTATACAGCAGGATCAGCCTGGGCTAAGAATTCACACTACACGGTAACACTCCAGATCTCTCCCGACAGACCTATTCAGTTTACGGTCAGCTGGGATGATTGGGGAGCTGAACACAACTATCACCTTTCAAGCTAAGATGAAATTCAGGTGCATCATATCGCTTGCTTTCGCTTCCGCACTGCTATTCAGTTGCGGAAAGGACTCGCGTATAGATGTGCCCAATGGTCCCAAACCGATCAGTTTCTCGGCGGGAGTATCGACAATTACCAAGGCTATAAAGCCGGACGATCCCACCGTTCTTCTTACTGTCGGCAACCGGGTCAGCATCTTTGCTACCAGAGAGTATAATGATGTTCCGGAACAGGTATTTTCCAACCTGGCTCTTCACTGTGATGCTGTACCTAATCCGTCGACACCGTCGAACCCGCTCAGCAGTGCGTGGAGCTATTCGCCTGTCGCATATTGGAAAGACAATGGAGACTACTATTTCTCCGGTGTTTTCCCGTACAGTTCAGACAAAGTGTCGGTTGACAATACTTATTCTCTTAAAGTCAGCTACTCTGCCGGTGATAATACCGATGTAATGGTTGCGAGAACCCACCAGGATGCTGCCGTAAGCAAAGATCCCGTCAATCTTACATTCAAACACGCGACCTCCGCAGTCCGTTTCCTGTTCGGCAAGTCATCATCGTCTGACAGCGATCAGTATACACTGACATCATTCCAGCTGGAAAACATCATCGGTGTAGGAGAGTTTTCGATGGCGACCAGAGTTACTGGGTCACCTACCATCACCTCATCCAACTGGTCAACAGGCAGTTCATATACTACGTTGTTTGAATGGGAAGCGGATCAAATTGAAGACCGTAAGGCTATCACTCATCCTTCCGATGCCGACGACCCGGACGGATACACCCAGATGGGGTGGTACTATATGGTTCCTCAGTCGCTGTCAACAGAAGCTGCCGTCCGTTTCTCAGTTTCCTATAACGGCGGAGCTCCGGTAGAGACGGTGCTCAACTTCTACGGCGCTACTGACCATACAAGCGAGTCAGGAATTGCCTGGGCGCCGAACCAGGTCTACAACTACTTTATTACCCTCAACCAGAGTGGCCTTGACCTCACCGTTCAGGCTATCCCTTGGGATGAGGTTCAAGTAACAACAGACGACTTTAACTTCGAATAATGATGAGAAAGGTCTTGTCCATAATACTTCTGCTTGGTGTCTTTACCGCCTGGTCCTGCCTCAAAGAGGTGGAACCTGCCGAAGTTGCGCTTGGTAGCGGAAGCATTGAACTAAGGCTCAACTCAGAAAAAGCTATCACTCTTCAGACTAAAGCAACAGACCTTGAAGAGGGACTTAAGTTCGATAATGTACTGGTCGTTCTGGTAAACAACAGCGGGAATGTCGTCGCAAAGGAATACAAGGATGAAGTATCTCCTGTCGCAAATGATGTCATTTCCTTTGACAGTCTCCTTCCTGGAACCTATCACGTCTACGCTTATGCCAATATAGACGCAACAGCCTGGCAGAGCGGCTCGATTTCTTCCCAGGAGCAGGGACTTGCAATTGGAGCCTCATTCTCCAGTTTTGTCGACCGCGAACTTGCTACTCTTACGGGTACGGATGTTCCTTCGGATCCCTCCACTTCGATGCTCCTTACCGGACACAAAGAGATTCCGGTCGGCCTCGCGAGAGTTTCCGAGACTCTCGACCTTCTACGTCCTGTAGTCCGTTTCAAGGTTACAGTTCGTAACCACACTCAGTTCCCTGTTAGCGTCAACGCACTCCGCTTCAGCAGATTTAATCCTGACAAAGCCTACCTTCTTGATCACTTTGATGAATCGGGGGTTCCTTCAGTGCCCGCAGACGTGACCTACAGGCCAATGCCCGCATTCGACACTTCTGCCGGAGATGATAATTCAGTTGCAGCAGAAGCTGAAGAAGTTATCTACCAGCGCTTAATGTATGAGAACGCATATTCAGGCGTCTATAAGATTTATGCGACACTGGGGTTGGATCGTTCAGCCGAGTCATTGAGTAATTTGGAATTAAGCCTAGGAGACAATCCGTTTGGAGTTATAGATTATGAGACTCTTAGCAATATGGATGAAGGTGAACAGGTGGATGTACTTGTTACAAATCCTCAGATAAGCCCACGTTCCGGTCGTATACTGTGCTATGTAAGTTCCGAGAACAATATGGTGTGGGAGAGCGCTGGTTATGAGAATTACAACGGCTTTCTCAACCGTGCTCTGGCCATCTGGAACCAAGTTACAGAATATGATTACTCGCCCCGGTATTCATATTCAGATGCAAATGGTTACTCCGGATGGGATGGCCTCAATGCTTCGGCAGGATCGCAAGCAACTCATTTTAACTATACCAGCGCAAGAAACAGGTATTTCCACACCTTGACAAAGTCCAATGGTACCTATTCGATCAGCGGACTTGCCCTGCAAAAGAACAACAGCAATAACAATGGGCAGTGCTTAACGGACTTCACTGATTTTGAGATTGAAAAAGGCGTCTCTTACAAGAAGGATAACTCGTGGAAGAATCCTGAGGATATGACAAACTATCTGGTCAGATTCAAAAAGAACACGAACCAATATATTCAGTGCGACGCACTTTGGGCAAGTACCCCGAATAAATTGACCAATCTGAAACTATTGACTGGTTATCAAGTCAATGGAGACCGTCAGTTTGCCCTATTCGGCAAGTATATGTCCGGGGGCAAGATGAAGCGCATACTTAAAGACAACAATAAGGAAGTGCCCCTTACCTATATGGCACGAAACGAAGAAATCAACGTCGTGTTGAATGTCTACTATTCGGATCAGACTGGAGAACTGAACTTTGTGGTGGATAACTCGACTTGGAGTACGGCGACGACTTCAAAACACACTTTCAATTGATTACGCGATGAGAAAACGTCTGTTCGAACTATTGTTTTTGCTTTGCGCGGTCCTGATTGCCGGGAGCTGCGTAAGGGAAGAATTTCAGAACCCGGGATCGGGTTCGGATGGAGATCTTGTCGATTGTGTAATCTCTTTCGGCTCTCCTCAAGGTGCGACGATTGATGTCGGTACCAAGGCCGAACTTGGCATTGTTCGCGAAAGCAATGTATTCAATATCTACCTTTTAATCTTTGAAGGCAATACTTCTAGCAGTAAAAAGATTTATGGCCATTATTTCGATGGCGACAACTTAAACGCGACTTCAGAATCGAACTACTGGACTGTCACTAATATGACTACCAAGGACAGCCCTGCAACCAATGGTACTTTACACATAAAAACTGCCTCTAAAGCCGGTTGCACCATCGTAGCGGTAGCCAATATGAACCCTAACGACCTGGACGTATCGGCCGGTTTGCTTTCTACTATTCAGACCTTCGGAGAGCTTCAGAATGTTGTTGCTACTCAGGTGCGAAGTGAAATTGCCGCCAACTCCGGTTTCTTCCTTATGACTGGGCAGGTTGATGGGGTCAATATCCAAGGCAACGCGGAAGATGCTAATGATATCAGCAAGAAATCACTCACTCTCAAACGCCTCTACGCCAAGGTTACTTTTAATGTCAGGGTCGCGAGAAATCCGGATCAGTCAAACCCTAAGACAAAGAATAATTCTCTTCTTCGCGACTTCGTACCGTATACCTGGCAGGTAGTAAATGTTCCTAATTGCTCATATCTGCTACCTAGAGCGGAAGACGCAGCCGATACTCCCGCAGAGTTATTCTCGACTGAAGAACTCGGCTTTGAGACAGAAACTCTCACACCTAATAAGACAACCGACTTTTATAACGACGGGGTAACGCCTGTTTCCATTCATAGCTTCTCCTTCTATATGATGGAGAATCGTCACGCACCCACATCAGGGATAACCGAATATGCAGACCGTGAAAGAAGAAAAAAACCAGAGGACTATGAGTCTGGAACCTTCTTTAATAACGGCAATTACGTTTATACGGACCCTCTCTCTGCCTACGTTGTACTGACGGGCAAAATAGTTATGGGCGTATCTGCGTCTGGCAATGACAATGCCACCCTGGACGCAAATGTCCGTTATGAGATACATCTGGGTAATTTTACGGATGATCCGGCTGATTTCAATACTAATCGAAACTACAACTACGTCTACAATATCTTTATCGGCGGGGCTGAGGATATTAAAGCCGAAGTCGAGGCTTTCAGCTCCGGTGCGCTGACCGAACCTGAGCCTGGTGCGACAGGCCGTGTAGTCGTTGCCCTCGAAGAGGTGTTTGACAGTGATTGTCACTACAGCACCCAGGTTATATCTTTCCACGCCAACTATATGGACCCTGAGAACATCAGCTGGTATGTAGAGACCCCTTTCAATCCGGACGGAGTGGGAGGAACCGATGTGGCAGAAGGAAGGGCTATCTTGTCGCAGATAGACTACAAGTGGGTTGAATTCTTTGTCAACGAAAAGGACGCTAGCGGCAGTTACTATTCCGACAGACGAACTATTTACAAACCCCACGACTACGACTTCAGGGATATTAACGGAGACGCTATTCCCCCGGGAGACAAGAGAAGGACGATGTATGTCAACGAGCTTGTCGACTACCTAAAGGGACAAAAAGAGCAGTACGATATTGACCAGAGAAAAGCCGACCCTGATGATCCCTCTTATGATCCCTCCTGGGTGCCTAAAAGCGACTTTGATACCGACAAAGGCACAGACGGGCCTAAGATTTCCGTAACAGCCTTCATCGATGAGTACTACTATACGAAGAATCCTATCACCGGCCAATATGATCCGACTCTTTGGAAAGAAATAGTTAACCATCCGATGCGGCGTATGCACATTCTAGCTTCATCTGCGACTTCTGCCGACCGGGAAAGTTCGCTGATCGGATCGTCTTTCACTATTCAGCAACGTTCGATCCAAAGTATCTATGCAGTTCACGAAGTAGCTGGCCTGCAATCGGCATGGGGTATGGAATTCACCGATGATAACCGCGAGACAGGGCTATCAACTTACTGGAAGACAAAAGACACTCCAGTTGAGGACTGTGGCAACACCAGTTCGACCAATGGAAGGCTTAATTCTTTAAAAATCTGGGGCATTATCAATCCTGATGGGACTGAGAAGCAGACCAGAATGAGATGGGACGAATTTCTAAATCTTAACGGCACTAATGAAACAGCCCATCTTTGGCGTACTTCTGATGAAGGGTCGAATGGCAGAGATTATAATTATTTGCGTTACAGTTGCCTGTCGCGTAACCGCGATAACAATGGCGACGGATATATCGATGCTGATGAGATTCGGTGGTATATGGCCTCGGACGTCCAATTAATAGGAGTGTTCCTTGGTTCATATGGTATTGAGGGAGATGCTCGCCTATATCAGCGTAGCGCAGCAGATCAAGCCGAAAGCGACAAGGATAAATGGCGTCAGCATATAGTTGCAAGCAACCGATTCATTTATCCTGTAGGTAGTCCTTCGGATTGGAATAACAGTAACAAGTATCCCCGAATCGTCTGGGCTGAAGAGGGAGTCAACGGTAGTAACTATAATTATAGCGGAACCGACCAAACCAAAAAATTCAGTACACGATGCGTCCGTAATCTTGGATATTACCTCGAAGGAGGTCAGCGCAAGGATATTACTCTTGCCGAGAATCCTGAAGTGGAGCCCAATCCCTTTATTACGGTTACCAGGAAGAACCTTGATTCTAGCGGAGCATACGAAGGTACATACAATGACAAGACTTACTATGAGTTCGATTGTTCAAGGATTAATAAGGCTTCGCTTCGCGAGCCGGTAGACCATCAACTCATAGGCCACGACGAACATAGCAAGATGGCCTGCCTGTCAAGCGGATTCGTTACATTACCGGCAACAAGTACTGGCAGCCTGAGCAGCTACACATCCTACTCCTTTAACAACTCTACCTACAATCTAACGAAGGTCAACGAACTTAACAAATACCTTGACGACAGTTTCCCCAATCTTGACGCCAATCTAAGCGTGTGCCCGGAAGGATACAGGTTGCCAAACGTAAGGGAAATGTCGATTATGTGGACTACCTTGGCTCCTATGGAGACAAACGATGGTACATATCTCGGTAAAGATGACAACAATGCCGTTCCTTGCAGAACTCACTGGTCATTCGGTGTTGAAGGCTCTAAAAAAATGAACAACAAATGGGGATGGGGTATGAGCAAGGGACACCTCCTGATGGCAGACAATAATAAGACGATGCCCACCATCCGCTGCGTAAAGGATATTTAGGTTATGACCGGCGAGGACCGACGAGGACCTCGTGAATATCTTTCAACCATCCGACCCCACCATAGGCTAAGAAGGCAACGGGGCTTATAGTGTTCTCGGCAAAGACGTTCCGAAGATGGAGCGCGCCATCGACCTTGTCGCCGCCGCCGACATAGTCCTGATAGTCGGCACTTCCCTGCAGGTCTACCCCGCCGCCGGACTGTATCGTTACTCCAATTCTTCAGCCCCGGTGTGGATCATAGATCCCGGCGAGCTTACCGTCCGCAACCCTCGCCTCAAACACATCCGCAAAGTCGCCACGGAGGGCATGCGGGAGTTCGTGGCCTCCCTCCCGTAGCAACTCCCCCGCCGTCAGGCCTGTTATTATTGCCCTGCCCGACTCTTCTTCGTCATGCCCGACTCCGATCGGGCATCTCTGCCCCTTCCTGTCATCGCCGGCTCCGACCGGCGATCTTCTGATAAAAATTTATACTACTCTACCCCCTAACCGCATCGCCCCGCGAAGCCTTCGCGTGTG
>CAMNNY010000126.1 GCA_946546175.1 uncultured Bacteroidales bacterium | reverse complement strand
TTTTCCGATCCTTCGGGCACCTACGAGACTTCCTACCTCGAGTCGCAGCTGATCATCAACGACCATATCTTCCGCGGCCCTCAGGAGTTTAAGGTTGTGCCCAAGGTGGTCACTTCAGACAGTCAGCTACCCAACCCCAAAACAGCCACTCAGGCTACCCACCCGCTGGTCGGCAGTCTCGTGACTATCAAGGGTCTCAAATATGCCGGCGAGACATTTGTCCTTCTCTATCTCGATTCTACCAAAGACAAGAAATCGGGCACCAACCGCGTTTTCCTTTCCGAAGACAACGGTACCGGTAAGTTCGGCAAGACCCACGGCATCACCACCTGGGCAATGTCCGAATCGAAGATGAAGGAGCACCTCCTCGCAGGAGACTGGGACGATGCCGAGGTAGCCAGCGGATCAGAGTATCTGCTCGACGAAGACGGCAACCACGTAACCCTCGGACATTCAATGCTTAAGGGAGACGGCTCGTACCCCGGAGTAGAGAAGGCGGCGTATAGCGTCAGCCAGTACTTCACCCTCGGCTCTACTTCCATCCAGGTCCGCACCAGCGGATTCTGCAAGTTCGCCGACGTGGAGATCGACCCCGCTGTCCTCAGCGGAGAGAAGACCATCTCCGTTACGGGTATCATCAACCTCTATCAGGGTAGCATCCAGTTAACTGTCAACTCACTTGACGACTTTGTTGTAGAATGAAAAAAGTTTTAGCACTCATCGTAATGGCAGCATCGCTTACCGCTTGTCATCAGAACCCCTTCCTCAAGGAGTGGAAAACCCCGTTCGGCATTCCCCCGTTCGAATCCATCAAAACCACCGATTATGTGCCCGCCATCAAGGCCGGCATCGAGCAGCAGACAGCCGAGATTGAGGCTATCGTAGCCTGTCCCGACCAGCCCACCTTCGAGAACACTATAGCCCCGCTGGAGCTCAGCGGCAGCATCCTCTCCAAGGTCGCAGGCGTGCTCTACAACGTGGCCGAGACCGATCAGACCCCCGAACTCGACGCCGTGCTCGAAGAGGTGATCCCGCTGATGAGCGACCACGAAGCTTCCATCTCCTTCAACAAGGGCCTCTATGAGAGGGTCGCCGCAGTCTATAACTCCGACCAGAGCGGTCTGACGAGGGAGCAGCAGATGGTGCTCAAGAAACACTTTGAGAGCTTCGAGCGCGAAGGTATCGGACTCCCCGCCGACCTTCAGGAGCGCCTCAAGGCTATCGAAAGCGAACTTGCCGTCAAGACCCAGAAGATAGGCAACAACATACTCGCAGAGTCCAACGCATTCAAGGAGAAGTTTGGCATCAGCGTGAGCGAATACTCCACCGCGATGACAACCACCGAAGACCGCGAGCTGCGTAAGGCCATGTTCGAGGCCTACACGAGCCGCGGCCACCATGGCAACGACAACGATAACTGCGCCCTCATCCTCGACGTGCTCCGTCTGCGCGCCCGCAAGGCCAGCATCCTCGGCTACCGCAACTTCGCCTCCTACCAGCTCTCCAACAAGATGGCAGGCGATCCCGGGACAGTCGACAGCTTCCTTTCGGAGATCATGACCTCAGCGGTAAAGCAGGCAAAGCAGGAAATCCGCGACATGGAGAAAATCGCAGGCCACCCCATCGAGCCCTGGGACTGGTGGTACTACTCCGAGAAGGTGCGTATCCAGAAGTACGCCCTTGAGGACAGCCTCATCCGTCCTTACTTCAAGATCGACAATGTGGTCAAGGGTATCTTCACGGCCGCCCATACCCTTTACGGGGTCAATGCCGAGCCTGTCGACGGAGTGCCTTCCTACAACCCCGCCGTGGTGAAGACCTACAAGATCACCGATGCCGACGGCAGCCTGCTCGGAATCTTCACGACCGACTATCACCCCCGCAGTTCGAAGCGCGGCGGCGCATGGATGAACAACGTCCGCGACCAGTACTTCGACGCCGAGGGCAAGGAGGTGCGCCCGATCATCGTCAATGTAGGCAATCTTCCCGAGTATCTCTCGGTGGACGATGTCCAGACGGTGTTCCACGAGTTCGGCCATGCCCTCCACGGCCTTCTGACCAAGTGCCACTACGCCAGCGTCTCCGGCACTTCCGTTGCCCGCGACTTCGTGGAGATGTTCTCGCAGTTCAACGAGAACTGGGCCTTCCAGCCCTGGCTCCTCGAGCAGTATGCCGTTAACGATAAGGGCGAGGTCATCCCCGCGGAACTTGTGGCAAAGATTATCTCTGCGCTCAAGTTCAACCAGGGATTCATGACCACCGAGCTGGCAGCCGCGTCGATCCTCGACATGAAGTGGCACGAGCTCTCGTACATTCCCGAAGATGTGAATCCTTCCGCCTTTATCGATGAGTTCGAGGCGAAGGCCTGCAAGGAGATGGGCCTGATTTCGCAGATAGTCCCGCGCTACAAGACCACCTACTTCAACCACATCTTCTCAAGCGGCTACAGCGCTGGCTACTACGGCTATCTGTGGTCTGAGGTGCTCGATAAAGACGCTTTCAGCATCTTCGTCAGCGAGTGTGTCGGCCCTGACGGCCAGTGGAATATGGACAAGACCGTGAGCCTTGCCGGCAAGTTCAGGAAGACCTTCCTCGAAAGGGGAGGCGGCGAAGAGCCAATGACTCTCTACAAGGAGTTCGCAGGCCGCGAGCCCGACTCCAAACCTATGCTCCGCGCACGCGGACTTATTGATTAAAAAGAAATGAACCGAAAAGTACTGTTAATGATTTTGGACGGTTGGGGCCTTGGACGCCACGACCACAGCAACGCAATTTACACACAGGGTCAGCCCCATATCGATGCGCTTCGCGCGAAATATCCCCACTCGCAGCTGCAGTGCTGCGGTGAGTATGTAGGCCTTCCGGAGGGCCAGATGGGCAACTCCGAGGTCGGCCACATGAATCTCGGTGCAGGCCGCGTGGTCTACCAGGACCTCGTCAAGATCAATATTGCCTGCCGCGAGCACAAGCTCCTTCAGAACAAGGAAATCGCCGCTTGCTACGACTATGTGAAACGTACTGGCAAGAAACTCCACTTCTTCGGCCTCTGCAGCCACGGCGGAGTTCACTCTTCCCTCAACCACCTCTATGAGTTCCTCGCAGAAGCAAAGAACCAGGGGATAGAAGACGTCTATGTCCACTGCTTCATGGACGGACGCGACACCGACCCGCGCAGCGGTCTCGGATTCGTCGAGGAGCTTGAGAAGCAGATGGCCCTGACCACAGGTAAGGTCGCCACCGTCTGCGGACGCTTCTACGCCATGGACCGCGACAAACGCTGGGCCCGTATCAAGGAGGCTTATGATATGCTCGTCGAAGGCAAGGGTGCGCAGTTTGAGTCTGCCACCGAGGGCATCAAGGCTTCGTATGCCGCAGATGTGACCGACGAGTTCATCAAGCCTATCGTCATTACCAAGGGCGGCGAGCCGCTCGCCAAGGTCGAAGAAGGCGATGCCGTGATCTTCTACAACTTCCGCAACGACCGTGCGCGCGAGATGACATCCGTCCTTACCCAGCAGGATATGCCCGAGGAAGGAATGCACACAATTCCCCTCTACTACTGCTGCCTTACTCCCTACGACGCTTCGTTTACCGGACTTCATATCCTCTTCGACAAGGAGACCGTAACGGAGACTCTCGGCGAGACCCTTTCCAAGTACGGCAAGAGACAGCTCCGCATCGCCGAGACCGAGAAGTACGCCCATGTTACATTCTTCTTCAACGGCGGCCGCGAAACCCCTTTCGAGGGCGAAGACCGTATTCTCGTCAATTCGCCGAAGGTTGCCACCTACGACCTGCAGCCTGAGATGAGCGCCCCCGAGGTTGCGGAGAAACTTATCGCCGTAATCGAGAGCGAGAAGGAAGACGCCATAATCCTCAACTTCGCCAACGGCGACATGGTGGGCCATACCGGAGTTTACGATGCCATCTGCAAAGCCGTGAAGACTGTCGACGAACTCGTCGGCCGGGTTGTGGACGCCGCTGTGGCACACGGCTACGCCGTGCTGCTCACCGCCGACCACGGCAACGCCGACTACGCTGTCAACGAAGACGGCACCCCCAATACCCAGCATTCCCTCAATCCCGTCCAGTTCGTTGTAATCAACGCAGGCGACGAGGTGAAGCAGGTCAGAGACGGTGCGCTCTGCAATGTCGCTCCTACCGTCCTCAAGCTTATGGGCATCCCTCAGCCTGAGGCAATGACAGCAGAGCCCCTTATCTAAGATGTATAAGTTCCAACCGATACTCAAAACTCTTGTTTGGGGCACCGAAAGCTGGGTGCTTTCCGGTGTCCCCGGCAACGAGTCGGTGGTCGCAGAAGGCCCCGATGCCGGTAAGAAGATTACCGATATATATCCCGGGCAGTTCCCGCTTCTTATCAAGTTTATCGATGCCCACAAGGATCTTTCGATCCAGGTGCACCCCAACGACGAACTTGCTGCGCAGCGTCACGGCTGCAAAGGCAAGACAGAGATGTGGTACATAATCGGTGCCGAGCCCGGGGCAAAGCTTCTCAGCGGACTGTCGCGTCAGATTGATTCGGAAGAGTATGTGCGTCTTGTGGAGAAGGATGAGATAGTCTCGGCGTTAGCTTCCTACGAGGTTAAGCCCGGCGACGTGTTCTTCCTCCCCGCCGGCCGTATCCATGCCATCGGCGGCGGATGCTATCTGGCCGAGATTCAGGAGACTTCAGATATCACCTACCGTATCTACGACTACGGCAGGCTCGGTCTCGACGGCAAGCCCCGCCAGCTTCACACTGCCGAGGCGAAGGATGCCATCGACTATACGGTCTATCCCGATTATCGCACGCATTATGCTCCGGCCGCAGATGTCCCTGTAGGACTTGTCAGCTGCAAGCATTTCGTCACCGATCTCCTCGATCTTACTAAGCCTCTGGCTCTGGGGCTTGAGGGTCGTGGCGATTTCCTTATCGTGATAGATATGGAAGGGGAGAGCGTGCTTTCCACCGCGGAGGGGACCCTGGCCCTGAAGCCCGGTGAATGCGCTCTTGTCCCTGCAAGAGAGAAGTCCGTCACGGTGACGCCCTCCGGCGCCGCCTCCAAGTTATTGACCACTTATGTCCCTGTATAGGGATGCCCTTTAGATTATGAAACCGAAAAGACGCGGCCGCAAGGTAGTGGAGAAACGTAAGAGGAAGACCGGCAAGACCGTCTTTCCGCAGTTCATAGGCAAAGTCCAGATGACCCGCGAGGGTTATGTGTTCGTCACGATCGACGGCGAAGACGAGGATGTCTTCGTGCGTGCATCGAAGACGCGCGGCGCCCTTCACGGCGACACGGTGCGTGTCGCCGTCACAAAGACCCCGCGCTCCGGCCGCACCAAGATCGTCTCCGGCCAGGCGGCCAGGGGCGAGCGCCGCGAGGGCGAGATCGTCGATATCATCGAGCGCTCCGAAAAGCCGTTCGTGGGCGTGTTCCACATGGTCGGCGCTACGGCCTGGGTGCTGATGCAGAGCCGTTTCATGCCTTACGACATAGAGGTCGACGGGCAGGAAGCGCTGGCGATGGGTGCGCAGACCGGCTATAAGGTCGCGGCCAGGGTGGAAGGCTGGAGGCGCGGTGAGAACTGCCCCTATGGCCATGTTGTCGATGTGCTCGGTGCCCCTGGCGCCAATGAGACGGAGATGCATGCCATCCTTGCAGAGTTCAACCTTCCGTATAAGTTCGAGAAGGCGGTTGAGGATGCCGCCGACAAGATATCCGAGAAGATCACGCCGGCAGACCTTGCCGAGCGCCGCGATTTCCGTCAGGTTTTCACCTTCACAATCGACCCCGCCGATGCCAAGGACTTCGACGACGCGCTTTCGTTCAGGCCTTTGGAGAGCGGCAATTTCGAGGTTGGCGTCCATATAGCCGACGTGTCGCACTATGTGCTGCCAGGTTCTCCCGTCGACAAGGAGGCCCAGGACCGTGGCACTTCAGTGTATCTGGTCGACCGCACCGTCCCGATGCTGCCTGAGAAGCTCTGCAACAAGCTCTGCTCGCTGAGGCCTCATGAAGACAAACTTACCTTCTCGGCGGTCTTTGAGCTTACTGCAGACGCGAAAGTGCGCAAGCGCTGGTTCGGAAGGACCGTCATCAATTCCGATTTCCGGCTGGACTACAATCAGGCGCAGGAAGTGATAAAGGCCGAGCCCGACCAGCCGGCAGGCGAATCGTTCGGCTGCACCCCCGAGCTCGCGACCGCGCTCCGCACTCTCATGTCCATGGCGTTAATCTTGAAGGACCGCAGGCGCAAGGCTGGCGCGATCGATTTCGACCGTCCGGAGATGAAGGTGAAGTGTGACGAGTTCGGCAAGCCGCTCGAGATTTATCAGGTCCACTCCTTCGAGGCGAACTGGCTGATCGAGGAGTTCATGTTGCTGGCGAACCGCAGCGTCGCGGAATTCGTCTCCGGGAAGGGCAAAACCTTCGTCTACCGTGTCCACGACACACCGAACGAAGCGAAGCTCGACAGCCTGCGCTCGTTCGCGAAGACGATGGGCTACAAGGTGGACGGCGCTCTCGAGGGCAAGGCGGTTGCCTCGACCCTCAACGACCTTCTCACCCGCTCAGACGGCAAACCGGAAGGCTCGGCTTTCCGCGAAATCGCCCTCCGGGCCATGGCCAAGGCCAAATACAGTGTCGACAACATCGGCCACTTCGGCCTCGCGTTCGCCGACTACACCCACTTCACTTCGCCTATCCGCCGCTATCCGGACCTGATGGTCCACCGTCTGCTCGCAATCTACCTCGCGAACGGCAAGAGCCAGGACAAGGACTACTACGCCGCCCAGTGTGACCACGCGTCCGAACGCGAAGCCATCGCTACTGACGCCGAGCGCACCTCGATCAAGTATAAGCTCGTCGAGTATATGCAGGACCACATCGGCGAAGAGTACGACGGCCACGTTTCCGGCGTTACCGAGTGGGGCATGTACGTCGAGATCGAACCTACCCACATCGAGGGCATGGTCCCTCTCCGCGAAATCAAGGGCGACTTCTTCGAATTCGAGGAGGACAAGTACCGCCTCCGCGGCCGCCGCACCCGCAAGATCTACCGTCTGGGCGACCCCGTCCGCATCCGTGTCGCCGCTGCCAATCTCGAGCAGCGCCTCCTGGATTTCGAATTGCTGCAGGAAGAAATCTGACGCACTCCTTGCAACATAATCCGAGCCCTTTGCATCTATAGAAGGACAATTCGGATATGACAATGAAAAAGATATTTAACTTAGTAGCCATCGCGGCAAGTGCGGCGATGGTTTTTGCGTGCTCCGCCGAAGGCTTAGGCGATGCTGAATACTATGGTGCGAAGGGAGATATGGATTCTGCCGGGATGCCCGCAGAAGGCCTCTCCGACCCTTCCGATCCTTCAGGGGGCAACAATGATTCACGTGCCGGCAGAGTTACGGCCGGCGAGTGGAACGACCTCGACAACTGGCAGTTCTGGGGCAATCTGATGCTCTCTCAGGGCGAGGACGACGCCTCCAAGATCGAAGATGGCGAGTATTATGAAGGCAACGGCTCCTTCTATCAGTACTGCCCTTACTGGAAGTTCTATACGAACAACCGCGTGGCCGTGAATGTCACCAACGGCGGCGCACCTGCTGCGGGCGTTAAGGTTGTCCTCAAGATGGACGGTAAGCCGGTATGGTCAGCCGTTACCGACAATCTCGGTCAGGCTAACTGCTGGATTGGTCTTTACGAAGAGACTACTCTTCCCGAGACGGCAGTCCTTACCGTAAGCCTCGACGGAAAAGACCAGGCCGAGGCGCCTGAAGTTACTGGCTGGGCATCCGAGCAGACCATCTACAATACTTATGAGGTTTCGAAGTCAGTCACCGAAAGGAAAGCCGACATCGCCTTTATCGTTGATGCAACCGGCTCGATGGGCGACGAAATCGACTTCCTCAAGAGCGACCTTATCGACATCTTCAAGAAAGTCAAGAACCTTCAGTCGGGGACCGATATCAGGGTGGCGGCTCTCTTCTATCGCGACGAAGGCGATGCTTATGTCACCAAATCCAAGAATTTCACTTCCGATATCTCCAAGATTTCGAGCTATGTGGACGAACAGTCTGCATCCGGCGGCGGAGACTATCCGGAGGCTGTCCATACTGCGCTCGAGAAGGGCCTTCAGGATCTTTCATGGGACGAAAGTGCACGCAGCAAGATAGTGTTTATGCTCCTTGACGCTCCTGCCCACCACAACGACAATGTGATCAAGTCCCTTCAGAGCAGTATCGAGGCTTATGCCAAAGCCGGTATCAAGATCATCCCGGTAGCAGCAAGCGGTGTCGATAAGAACACAGAGTTCATGCTTCGCTTCTTCGCCGTGTCGACTTCCGGCACCTACGTCTTCTTGACCAACGACAGCGGTATCGGCGGTGATCATATCCAGGCATCGGTCGGCGAGTATGAGGTCGAGCTCCTGAACGAACTCATTGTCCGCCTGATCGACAAGTATCTTGACTAAAAAATACTTATCTTTGCTGCCGTATGACGAGCGGTATCGCAACGGTAGTAAAGAATGCTGGCAGCCATTTCCTTTTGAGTGAGCTCCCCCAGTGGCGTCTTTTCCCTGCAATCCTGCGGGGAAAAGTGCGTTTGGAGGCTGGTACATCCACCAATCCTGTGGCAGTGGGTGACCGTGTTCGTTACGAATTCGAAACGGAGCCCGACCCCGAACACCCGGCTGTCATCACTGAAATCCTCGACCGCAAAAACCACCTTGTCCGCAAGTCGGCCAATCTCTCGCGCCAGTCCCACGTTATAGCCGCCAATCTCGACCGCGCGCTGCTGGTGGTTACCCTTTATTTCCCGGAGATTAAGCTTCAGTTCCTCGACCGCCAGCTCGTGACCTGCGAGATGTTCGGCATTCCCGTGACCATCGTGCTCAACAAGGTCGATCTGTACCGCAGCGAGGTGCCTGAAGAACTCGAGAACTTCAAGTCTATTTACTCCCGCGCAGGCTATCAGGTGCTTGAGACTTCGGCTAAAACGGGAGAGGGAGTGGATACCCTGCGAGAACTATGCAGCGGCGGACTCAACCTCATCAGCGGGGAGTCTGGAGTGGGGAAGTCATCGCTCATCCGTGCTCTTGATCCCTCGCTCAATCCGAAGGTCGGCAAAATCAGCGCCGCCCACCTCCAGGGGAAGCACACCACTTCGCTTTACGAGATGTATCCTCTGTCGGGTGGAGGTTACATAATCGATACTCCCGGCCTTCGCGGTTTCGGCCTCTATGGCATCGAGAAGGAGGAGATTCCCCGTTATTTCCCGGAGATGCTCCGCTATGCCGAGGGCTGCAAGTTCGTCCCTTGCACACATACTCACGAGCCCGGCTGTGCAGTCAAAGCCGCAGTCGAGTCTGGCGAGATAGCCCCCGAGCGCTACAATTCCTATCTGGGAATGCTCGACGAAGAAACCAAGTTCCGCAAATGAACCGCAGCCTCAACAGGGAGATTCTGAGGCTCGCCATTCCGAGCATTCTCGCCAACATCACCGTCCCCCTCGTCGGCATGGTCGACACTGCCGTCGCCGGACACCTCGCGGGTGCGGATGCGGCGGTCGCGATCGGCTCGATCTCGGTCGGGTCGATGCTATTCTCGCTTCTTTATTGGAATTTCTCCTTCCTGCGGTCGGGAACGGGAGGCCTCACGGCACAGGCCTACGGGGCTCGGGACGATCGAGTTTTGGCGAAGATATTCTGGCGCGGGATGGTTCTGTCAGGCGCTATTGCTCTGGTCATTCTGCTGTTGCAGTGGCCGTTCCTGAAGTTGGCGCTTCTCTGCACCCAGGCATCTCCGGAGGTTGAGGCGCTTGCGTCGCAGTATTTTTTCATCCGTGTGTGGGCTGCTCCGGCGACTTTATCTCTGATGGCGTTCAGCGGATGGTTTGTCGGGATGCAGGACTCCATGAGTTCGATGTGGAAGGACCTCATAGTCAACGGAGTGAATATCGTCGCGAGTATCCTGCTCGGCGGCGGATTCGGTTCCTGGCCCGGGCTTGGCATCGCCGGTATCGCACTCGGAACTGTTATCGCGCAGTATTGCGGATTGCTGTTCTGCATGGTCGTGATGCTGGTGAAGTACCGTTCGCGTCTGCGCGGATTTGGCAGGGACGATCTTCGCGAGGCGCTCAGTCGCTCCGAGATGCGGCCTTTTGTGAGGCTCAACGCCGACCTTTTCGTGCGTTCGCTCTGTATGCTCGGCATCTACATCGGTTACACGCTGCTTGCTACTACCATGGGCGATATGATGCTCGCCTGTTCGCAGGTGATGATGCAACTGCTGATGCTCTTCTCGTATTTCACCGACGGATTCGCTTATGCGGGCGAGGCGCTTGTCGGGCGCTTTATCGGCGCGCGCGACAACGCCATGATGCGGCAGTCCGTGCGCTACGTGTTTTTGTGGAGCATGTCGATTTCGGTGCTGTTCATCGGGCTGTACTGGGTAGGAGGCGTGCCCGTGTTGCGGCTTTTGACCTCAGATCAGGCTGTCGTTGAAGCGTGTTCGGCCTTCCTGCCGTGGCTGATTCTGATGCCTCCCGTCGGCTGCGCCGCCTTCACCTGGGACGGCGTCTACCTCGGCGCCACGGCCTCCCGTCAGATCCGCAACTCCCTCATCTGGGCTCTGTTGGCCTTTGTGTTGACTTGGTTTGCGCTCAATTGGCTGCTGCCAGACGCCCCCGCCCTCACCCCCGTGGCAGAGCCCGGCGTCACCTCGGCTGTTCCCTCGGCCCTTGCTCCCGCCGCGGCCTCCCCGGCACTCCCGCTGCACCTTATGCTCGCGGCCTACTTCGCCCACCTCGCCGCGCGGACTATCTATCTCTCCCTTCGCTGGAAAGACCTTCGCAATCTCGGCGCATAATCTCGCCCCTCTCGTCCTTCCTGACCCGCACTGGAATCTTACCGGCCACACCAGCCGCTGCCTCGAGCTCGGCGCAGCGCGATCTGGCGATTTCTCCTTTGGAGCGTTTAAAGTGCACAAGGTGGAACTGTGATGGCCGA
>CAMNNY010000125.1 GCA_946546175.1 uncultured Bacteroidales bacterium | reverse complement strand
GTCAAACTTGAGGAAGGATCGCTGTCCATCAACGAAAAGCGCAACTTCATCCTCGTCAACATTCTCAACACCACAGTCGGCTTCGCTTCCACCGGAGCGACCGTCTCTGCCAAGGAGGATCCCAACGAGAATGTAGAGGTGCAATTCAAGATATCCCTTGATACTCCTCTGCCTTCCGACCTCTCCGTTATGGTTGCCGCAGACAAGTCCCTGATACCCGCCTACAGTGCGAGCACCGGGATAGCATTCAGCGAAGCTCCCGACGGACTGTTCTCCCTGCCCGCAGAGGGATACACTGTCCCCAAAGGCCAGACCGACGTGTTCTTCTCGCTGCCTATCAAGAACTCCGCGCTCTTCGACGGCGGCACGATGAAGAACTTCTACGCCATCCTGGTTCCCCTCAAGATCACATCTACATCCACCAAGGGAGTCGTGATCTCCGACCAGGTCTACTACCTGAGGATCAACAATCCTGCGGCCCTCTCGTTCAGCCGTCTCTGGGGCAAGTATTCGCTCGACAAACTCTGGACAGAAGAGTACGGCCTTCCTTCGGGCAGCGACCGCAACCTCACTACCGACGGCAACTGGGTCTATCTGCCCTGCGCTGTTGCCCCTTCGGCTGGAGGAACTCCCACGATCACCGCTATAAGCGTGCTCGACCCTTCCGTCACTATGAAGGTCAACTGCGAAGGCATGGTCGCAAGCACCATCACCTCCGCCTGCGTAAGGATAATCGATAAGGGCGACGGCAAACACATGCTTACCGCGACGAGCGCCGAGGCAAATAACTTCTCCTTCTACGCTTGGGAGAACGGTATCGACAAGGCTCCTACCGTCACCTCGCTCCAATGTACATGGAGACGCAGCGGCGACCGCTACGAATTCCACGGCACCTGGGCCGACGGTATGCTCTACAGCCACTCCTACCAGGGAACCTTCTCCACAAGGTACAAGGTGACCGGAGGCAAGTTCGAAAAGACCGACAGAACCCTTGTCAACGCTCCTTACACGGGATTCGGCGGCCACTACAAACACCCCGACAGCGCAGAAATGCTCTTCGCCAGCTCCGACACTTCAGCGTTCGTCACCATGACCGGAACCACCTACAAGGCGGGCGACGGGCAGGATGTCTACGACATGACCGCAACTCCGTATGTCGGAGGAAGGATGTCGTTCGGCTACCGCTGCTTCACCTACAAGGGTGAGAAGTACATAGCCTACACGGCTGCCGAACTCGAAGACGGTGTGCTCGAAGACGGTGTCACCCCCGGTCCTTCGATGAAGAGGGCAAGGCTCGTGATAGTCAAGGACAAGGGCGGCTTCAAGGCCTCGCTCGACGGTGACAACAAGGAAATCATCTTCGAAGCACCTATCCAGGGCGAGTCATTCGAAGACGTGGCAAGCTCGGCGGCAAGCACCGCTCAGGGCGACTGCTCCGTGTTCGTCCTCTCCGACAAGGTGATCATCGCCGCCGGATTCCAGGGACTTGGAGTCAGCGTGTTCAAACTCGAATAGACCCTGCGACGATGAAAACAGTCGGACTTCTCGCCTTTATTCTGCCTGTCCTCGCTGCCTGCGGCGAAAAGGACAGGCAGGGCTGGAAGCCGACGCCTGCCATAGAACTCCAACTCGAATCCGTAAGCCACACGGAAGCCGTACTCTCCCTCAAGAGTTTCTACTGCGACGAAGTATTCGTCGTTGCAAGGACCGGGCGCGAAGTGCCGTCGGCAGATGAGCTCATCTCCGGCGGAATCGTCGCCGAAGGAGATACGGTGACGCTGAGCGGGCTCACTCCCGGCACGAAGTATAACGTATATGGGATGGGCCGCAAGGCCGGTTTGCTCTCTAAAATCGAGACGCTCTCTTTTGTGACCGTCAGCACCTCAGGCTCCCTGTATCCCTACGAACAGGGCCGCGACGGTGCTCCGTTTTTTGCCGACATCACTTTATGCCCCGGCGGAGGAGTGCCCAACAGCAACAGATGGTTCACGATCCCTGAAAACTGGGACAAAGCCAGGTTCGCCCCCCATGTGAGCTACAAAGACGAATACGGAGTTTCCCACTGGCTGTTCGACGCGTTCCTTGCCATAACCGGAACCGATCCCGACCGCAAGACCTTCTGTATAAACTCCAACGGCAGTCTTTCCGCCGACAAGGAGTCCTGGAGCAGACTTGCCGACTATTGGGCCGGTCCCCAGGGAGCGTTCAAGACGCTTGATGAGGCTATCGAAGACGCAACTTACAACATCTCCGAGCCCCCCGGAAAGCGATATGCCGTTATGATGATCCCCGACCCCATAATGTTCGAACGTTTCTCCGACAAGTCTTCTTCCACAAAGTATTGGGGTGCGATCGACGGGGTTCAGATGGATTTCTCCAAGACGGAAGATCAGGTCAAGGCCCTCGAGTGGTACATCGACCTCGTAAGGGCCATGTTCGCCCGTCTGGAGTGCAAGCACCTCGAACTCGCTGGTTTCTATATCATCTCCGAGGAACTGGTCGCAACCCCGCAAGGATGGAACTACTCCCAGAAACGCTGGGACAAGATCCTGCCCCAAGTCTCCGAGTATCTGGACCAGCGCAACGAAGGGCTCTACTGGATACCCTATCTCGGTGCGGACGGCACCTCGCTGTGGAAGGAGCTCGGCATCACCTACGCCTGGCTCCAGCCCGGCAGGTACTGGGATTCGGGCAACTCAAAGCCCATAGGTACAAGCATCAGCACGCTAGGCCGGCTCGGGATGGGCATCGAACTCGAATTCGAGTATTCGATGGTCGAAGACATAATGAGCATTTCCGGCTGCATGGGCCCCGACGCCGCGGGTGGCTATGCCTTCTCTCTTAGCGACGTTCCGGCGCTGCGAGGGCGTTTCCGCGAATACATGGATGCCTTCAAGCAAGGCGGGTTGTATGGTAAACGCCGAATAGCCCTTTACAGCGGATCAAATGCCATGTGGCAGCTTGCAAATTCGCCTAAAACTGACGATATTGCGATGTACCGCGAACTTTGCCAGTTCATAAGTGAAAACCCTCTGAAGCAACGATGAAACTCAAACTGACTACAATAATCTGCGCCGC
>CAMNNY010000124.1 GCA_946546175.1 uncultured Bacteroidales bacterium | reverse complement strand
CCGGCATCGGAAACGGGTTTCCAGAGGTTGGTCGCGGCTGTGTAGTCTGCGCCGGGGGTGTAGTCCCATGTGTCCTCAGGCTGAGGATTGGGACCAGGGGTCTCGCCATCGGTGACGGTCACAGTCGCTGTAGCCGTGAACTTGTCTGCCGTAGCGGTGATAGTCGCTGTACCTGCCGCAACTGCGGTAACGGTACCGTTGTCGACTGTTGCAACTGCGGGATCGGAAGTCGACCACTCGACTGCCGGTTTGTTAGTTGCATTTTCGGGATCATAAGACACCGTGAGGGTTCCGGTCTGGCCTACCTCCAGCGAGAGGGTTGCAGGCGCAACCACGATACCCTTCAGGGCGACATCCGGCTCCGGCTTTACAGGCGGCTCCGGCTTCTTGCATGAGAATGCTGCGACAGCTACTGCCACAACAGCAAAGAATGAAAGGAGTTTTTTCATCTTTTTTGGTATTAATTGAAAGTTTTAGTGTCAATGACTCTCCAAATATAGGAAACTTTCTGCAAAGAAAAAAAATCGGCCCGACAGAAAACTGCCGGGCCGACCATATAATTTAGCCTAAAGTATTAGTTGGCGGTGAAGTGAGCCTCCTCCCAGATACCCACCTGAAGGTTGGCATTGTAACGGGTAGGGATGCAGATGAGATCACCGGTGGTGTCTGCCGTGAGCACAAGAGAAGAATTCTGGGCATATCCTGCAATAGAGGATGAACCCTGCTTGACGGTAGAGTTGCGGCCATCGATTCCGGTAATCTGAACGCCCTCAAGCTTGATGAGGGTGTTCTGATAATGGAGGTAGCCTGCGAGGAGATTGTCAAGGGTAACGACGGTTGCTGCGGGAGCTTCTCCGTCGGCGACAGATTCAGCCGGTACGGTGATGGCGGTAATCTCGGCGAAACCGTGATACATCTTGATCTTGCCGCTGACAGTTCCGCTTATCTTCTGGCCGGCGACAAGGGTGTGGCCGTTCTGATAGACCTGCACACCGCCTGTAGCATCCTGGATGAATGCATTTTTTCCGTTGACATAGCTTACGACTGCGTTGGTGAAGGTAGCTGTCCACTCTGCTTCTGCATCGACTGCGGAGTTGTTGAGCTCTGCGACATTGGTGATTGCAAGAGTCTGGTCCTCAACCTTGAGGTTCTTGATCTCCCATGTTGCATAGGCATCGGCCGTGCTCTTGTAGACGAACTTGATCAGAGCAAGACTGCCGGCGAAACGCTTGAGGCTGATCGAACCGGAAGCGACGTAGTTCCAGTTGGAACCGTCGGAATAGTTGGGGATCTGAAGCTCGGTCCAGGTCGCACCGTTGTCGGCGGAAGCGAAGAGGGTAAGTTCACCATAAACATTGCCTGCAAACCTCTGGACATGCTCGAAGGAGAGCACCGGAGAAGTCGCGGAAGAGAGGTCGATAAGAGGGCTGATGAGTTCTGCTTCAGCGGCGACCTTCTTGGTAGAAGTTGCCTTCATACCATACTTGGCGTCGTTGACCCAGATGCTTGCTACTTCATCAACAGGAACGATGTCTGTAGCGACCCATGCGCCCATCGAACCGAGGAAGGTCTCCGAATAAGGCAGCGAGTAAGCGAGAAGACCGGAAGCCTGAGTCACGGAAATACCTACGACAGAGGTGGACTTGTCCTTGGAGGAGGACAGAGTGAGAGTTCCCTTGCGGGTGTCTTCCACATTGGCTGCGACATGGATGCTTACGAGGGTGGTATCGCCCTGCTTGGTCATGCCAGCGACATTGAGCCAGTCTACATTGGAGGAGAACTCGAGACCGTCGCCGGAGTAGAGGACTTTGGTCACGACTGTGGTGTCACCCTTTGCTACGGAGAACTCGGAAGGAGTTGCGGAGATGAGCGACTTGGTGATCGAGACGACCTCTGCGGTGTACTGGTCGGTCTCAGGGATGCCCTTGTAGCTGACAAGAACGGCCTTGATGGTGACCTCGTCGCCGATGGCGATTTCGTCGCCCTTGGTGAACTTCTCACCATTGAGCCAAGATCCGCGATAGACCTCGAGCCAGTTGCCGTCGCCGCTGCCGTCTTCGTTGTAAGAGCCACGGTAGGTGCCGTCATCGGAGATGTAGTAAGTGGCGTTGCCGTAGCTGACGCTGATATCGTCGATCTTGCAGACGATACCCGTGACGACCACGGGGCTGCCGCTCTGCTTGCCGGCCTGGATAAGGGCGATGGCCTCGGAAGCCTTGTACTTCTTGGTCACATCCTCGCCCTGGGCAACAGTGACGATCTGGGTGCCGCTCTTGCTGACGATGCGCACATCCTGAGTGCGGTAAGAGTCAGAAGCCTCGGCGGAGATGGTAACGACGGTCTCGCCGGAAGCTCCGGTAACAGGAGTAGCCGTGATCCAGCTCGTTACCTCAGCGGTGATACCGCGAGGGCTGCAGGTGGTACCGGGGGTGATGAGGGTATCGACAGTGTAGGTCTTCTTCTTTCCGGCAGTGTCAATGACGGAATACTCGTAGGAAGTCTTGACGAAAAGCTCCCAGTCCTCGGTAGCGGTAACCTTGATGGTAGAAGAGCCGCCAAGAGTATCTATCTGGACATAACTTTTGTCAACCTTGAGAGAGGAAAGGTCGGAGCCGGTGAGGGATTCGGGAGTACATCCGAAGAAGAGGGCCGAAGCGGCTGCCAAAGCAGAAAGGATGATATATTTTGCTTTCATTGTATTTCCCATTATTAGTTGAACATGTACTTGATACCGATCTGAGCGTACCATACCTGGCCGATGACCTTGTTGACGGTCCAGATCTGGGTATCGCCGCTGACTGCTTCAGGAGTCTTGAGAACGGGAATACCGTCGGAACCGATGCGCTCGACATCGAGAATACGGCCGGACTTGAGGTTGGGGTTCATGATCTTGTAGACGCCCCAAGAATCATTGAAGAAATTCATGATATTCTTAGCGTCGAAGGAAAGCTGCAGGGTGTTGGTGGTGCGGCCGACCTTGACCTTGAAGTCGTGGGCGTAGTGGAAGTCGACGTGGTGCTGCCAAGGAGAGTAGACGCTGTAGGCTTCGGCATACTCACCCATGTGCTTGCTGAGGTAAGCATCTTTGGCTGCGAATGCGAAGAAGCGGTTGGCATCATCCTCACTTGCGAACTTGACGGTACCGTCTGCGACGTTCTGCTTGGTAGGGATGTAGATGGCGTCGTAGTTGTAGTTGTCGTTGTTGAGGTCGGTGGCATACATGTAGGAGTAGTTGGCGCCGCCGCGGTAGGTGTTGTAGTAGATACCGAAGTGGTTGCCGGCTTCGTCGTTGTATGCGACGTTGACGAAGAAGCGGTCAGGGGTCACGTACGAAGAGTTGTGGAGCTGGACGTTGTTGGGACCCTCGACGGTAGGAATGTAGGTGAATGCCGAGGATGCGTCGGAGCCGGGCATACCGGTGAGCTCCTTGGACCATGTGCGGGTGTAGGCAGCGGTGAGGTCAAGACCCTTGAAGGGCTTGGCGTTGAGCTGGATGCTCGCGGTGGCACCGTATCCCTTGTTGGTGTTCGTCAGATAGTAGATCGAGTACTTGTTGTAGGTGTAGTCGGAAGGATAGATGTGGCGGTTGTCAGCACCGTTAAGCCTTGCGAATCCGGTAGGCTCCTTCATGTTGATGTCCTGGATACGGGTGGCGTTGATGGTCTTGTTGAGGATACCTTCAACGGTAACGGACATAGGGAAGGAAGTAGGAAGAGCATAGTCTACTGCGAAGGAAGTCTTCCAGACCTGAGGCATCTTGAACTTGGGATCGACTGCAGCGATGCTGCCGCTGAAGGCTCCGTCTTCAGGTTTGACGGTGAGAGGGAACTTGTCGGGATCGGCTTCGTGAAGAATGGAGAGGATCTCGGACTTGTCGGTCGTGAAGTTGCCCACGAACTTGTTCAGGATAGCGGTGTCGGTGTTGGCGGGATCGACTGCTCCGTCTTTGTATTTGGTGGTAGCGGCGCCGACCATCTGGACGAGACCTGCGTTGGAAGGCATGTTGGTGAAGAACACAAGAGGCAGACGGCCGGTGAAGACACCGGTGCCGCCGCGGAGCTTGAGGCTCTTGTCGCCAAATACGTCATAGGTGAAACCTACGCGGGGGTTGAGCATAAGCTTCGGGGTAGGCCACTTGCCGGTGTCGACGTGGAGACCGTTGTAGTCGGTGTCGTAGATGGCCTTGTTGCGCATGAGGTCCTGATTGTCGAAGAGGATGGTCTCGAGGCGGAGACCTGCGGTAACCTTCAGATTGTCGGAAGCGTTCCACTCGTCCTGAGCGTAAGCTGCGAGCTTGTGGAAGCGGACACGGGAAGCAGGATCCTGGTCGCCGTCGTAACCGTAAGTAAGAGCGACAGTCTCAGGAGCAGCCTGGTTCTTGAAGTCCTCGATGGAGTTGTAGCGGTAGTAACCGGTACCGTTACGCATGTAGGCGTTGTCGGCGAGCTGCCAGTCGTAGGCCACACCGAACATAAGCTTGTGGGCTCCCTTGTAGAGGGTGACGTCGTCCTTGACGGAGAAGACCTTGTTGTGGACGGCGTTCTTCCAGGTGAAGAGCTCGTAGCCGAGAGAGATGTAAGGAACGATGTCTCCGGATCCGTCTAGGATGTCGACGAAGGGGAATTCCTTAGAGTTGGTTCCGCGGATGTCGCTGAGGTCGGAGTAGGTAACCAGAAGCTGGTTGCTGAGGTCGTTGCTCAGACGGCTGTTGAGGTCGAACGAGAAGGTGTTGGCGTTGTTGAGCTGAGAGTACATGGAGTTGGCGTAGGAGAAGCCGTAGAGGCCTACTCGGCTCTCGGTCGTACGCTGACCGCAGTTCGACGAAGAATTGTTGGGGTTGGACCACCTGGTGTTGACAGTGCGGTTGTAGCGAACTGCGAGGTGGTGCTTGTCGGTGATGTTCCAGTCGATACGGGCGAGCATCTTCACGACACCTTCGTCAGCAGGGAAATTGGTCCAGGAACCGGTGTCGTATTTGTAATTTGTCTTCACGAAATCGCTGATGTCCTTGAGGTCGTCGGTGCCGACGCGGGACTGGTTCTTGTTGATGTCACCTTCGCCCATTTTGCCTTCGGTTGCGTGCCAGTTGTTGACAACGGTAGGCTTGGTGCTCTGCTCATAGTTGACGAAGAAGAAGAGCTTGTTCTTGATGATGGGGCCGCCGAGGGTGAAACCGACGGTGGTGTTGCGGTCCATCTCACGCGCTGTAGCGATGGCGTCGCCGTCGACCATGTTGCCGCGCATGTTCTCATTGTTGTGGTAGTAGTAGGCCGTTCCCTTGAAGGTGTTGGTACCGGACTTGGTGATGGCGTTGACACCGCCGCTCACGAAGTTGCTCTGGCGCACGTCGTAAGGGGAAATAACGACCTGCATCTCCTCGATGGCGTCGATGGAGATAGGGCTGCCGCCTCCGGGGAGGGCGTCGGACAGACCGAAGTTGTTGTTGAAGTTGGCTCCGTCGACCGTGAAGTTGGAGGTACGTCCGTCTGCACCTGCGAAGCTCATTCCGTTGCCTCCGTAAGGAGAGAGGTTGGTCACGTCGCTGATGCTGCGGCTGATGGTCGGGAGAGTGGCGATCTGCTGGTTGTTGATGTTGGTCGATGCTCCGGTCTTCTCGGAAGTGAACTTCGAAGCGGGAGTTGCGACGACTACGGACTCGGCAAGATTGAGGCTTTCCTCAGCGAGGTCGGCGTTGAGACCGTAAGTCTCACCAAGCTGAAGGGTGATGCCGGTGAAGGTCTTGGACTGGTAACCGAGGATGGTCACGCTGACCTCATAGGGGCCGCCGGGACGCATACCCTGGATCGAGTAGTAACCTTCTGCATTGGTCATGACTCCGTAGGAAGTTCCGGAAGGAACGTGGAGGGCGATGACGGCTGCTCCCGGGACGGCTTCGCCGGCCTGATCTACAACCCTACCACCCATTGAAGAGGTAGTCACCTGCGCGTAGGCAGATACGACAATAAACAATGATGCCAGAGACATCATCAGAACTTTGAGTGCTTTTTTCATACTCATTGATAATATAGGAATGAAGAAATGATAGCAACTTTTTTGCACTGCGAAGATAGCAAAAACCTCCGGATTCCACAATAGTTTTGTTATCCACTTTTTTTACTACCTTTGCACCGGATTTAACAATTGACATACGAGGACAGATTTGACCGCTTGCAACCTCGTACAAAAAATGCTAAAAAGATGAACTACCTCTTCACATCGGAGTCCGTCTCCGAAGGCCACCCCGACAAAGTGGCCGACCAGATTTCAGACGCAATCCTCGACGAATTCCTCAGGCAGGACCCTGAGGCCAAGGTCGCATGCGAAACCTTCTGCACCACCGGCCTCGTGATGGTGGGCGGCGAAGTCCGCTCCGACCATGCCTATGTGGACATCCAGCAGACAGTGCGCGAAGTCATCCGCCGCATCGGCTACACCAAGTCGGAGTACAACTTCGACGCCGACTCGTGCGGGGTCATCTCGACCATCCACGAGCAGAGCGTCGACATTAACCGCGGAGTAGAGCGCGAGGCCCCCGAACTCCAGGGCGCCGGCGACCAGGGCATGATGTTCGGCTACGCATGCCGCGACACCGAAGACTACATGCCGCTCGCCCTCTCGCTTTCGCACAAGCTCCTGCAGGTCCTGGCCGACATCAGGCGCGAGCCGGGCAGCCCCATGCCCTATCTGCGTCCCGACGCCAAGAGCCAGTTTACCGTGGAGTTCTCCGGGAAACACAAGCCCCTGCGCGTACACACCATAGTGCTGAGCACCCAGCACGACGAGTTCGACACTGACGAAGCCATGCACGCCAGGATCGAAGCCGACGTTCGCAATATCGTACTCCCCCGCCTCATCGCGTCGCTGCCAGCCAAGGAAGCCGCACTCTTCAAAGGAGACTTCAAACTGCTCGTCAACCCTACGGGCAAGTTCGTGATCGGCGGGCCCGCCGGCGACACCGGCCTTACCGGCCGCAAGATTATCGTAGACACTTACGGCGGCCGTGGCGCTCACGGCGGCGGGGCCTTCTCCGGCAAAGACCCGAGCAAGGTCGACCGCAGTGCCGCCTACGCAGCAAGGCATATAGCCAAGAACCTCGTAGCAGCGGGCGTAGCCGACGAGATTCTCGTGCAGCTCGCCTATGCGATTGGCGTGCCCCAGCCCGTAAGCATCTTCGTGGATTCCTACGGCAGCGCCCACGTCAGCCCTTCCGACAATGCCGGCATCTCGACCGAAAAGGGAGAGGCCACCGACGCATACATAGCCTCGAAGATAGGCGAACTCTTCGACCTGCGCCCCGCCGCGATCGTGGAGCGCTTCGGGCTCAAGAACCCCATCTACGAGCCTACCGCCGCCTACGGCCACATGGGCCGCAAGCCCTACGTCAAGGACGGAATGCAGTTCTTCGGCTGGGAAAAACTCGACATGGTCGAGGCCATCCGCAAATCTTTCGGCTTATGAAACAGCTCATCACACACTTCACCGACAACGACCTCTACACCTTCACCTGCCAGTACTACGTCCTGAAGACCTACCCGCGGGCAGAGGTCGAGTATTCGTTTATCGACCGCAACAACACCGTCTACCCGGAAGGATTCGCCGCCCTGCTTCAGGAGCAGGTCGACTACATGCGGAACGTGGTCATCACCGACGAAGAAGTCGAGTACATGACCAACCACTGCGTCTACCTGCCGCTGTGGTACTTCACCTTCCTCAGGGGCTACCGCTTCAATCCGGCAGAGGTTGCAATCTCACAGGATGCCGAGGGGCATCTGTCGATCAAGGTGCGCGGCAAGTGGTTCTCGACCATCATGTGGGAGATGCCGCTGCTCTCGTGCATCAGTGAGATCATGCACATCCTTCGGGGCGATATCGACCGCTACGACGCAGCTCTCGAAGAGTCGCGCGCCCGCGCGAAGGCAGAGCAGATCTTCGGCGGCGGCCTTACCCTCGGCGACATGGGCACACGCAGGCGCCTGAGCTTCGACCACCAGGAGATGGTGATCCGCACGATGAAAGAAGTCTACGAAAGCAGGCAGTGGCCCGGCAAGTTCACCGGCACGAGCAATGTCTGGCTCGCGATGAAGTACAACCTGAGCCCGCTGGGCACGATGTCGCACCAGCTCATCAGTTTCGAGGAAAACGTCAGCGGCGTGTTCGAGTGTAACTACGGCGTAATGAAGAAGTTCAGCGACGTGTTCGACGGCGACAACGGCATCTACCTCTACGACTGCTTCGGCGACAAGGTGTTCTTCAGCAACCTCTCCAAGCGCATGGCCATGATGTACAAGGGCCTGCGCGTCGACAGCGGAAACGAGGAGGAGCAGACCGAAAAGATCATCGCCAAGTATCTCGAACTGGGCATCGATCCTGCTACGAAGCAGGTCGTCTTCAGCAACGGCCTCAACATCGACCGTGCCATCGAGATCCACAAGTACTGCGCCGGGCGGGTACAGGACTCCTACGGAGTCGGCACCTTCCTGACCTGCGACGTGACGGGATGCTCGCCTATGAACATAGTGGTCAAACTCACCAAGGGGCGCATCACCGAGAAGCGCGAGTGGCACGACTGCGTTAAGCTCTCGTGCGACCTCACGAAGACGCTGGGCAACCCCGCGAAGTGCGAGTACCTCAAATCGCTGCTGAAATAGGGTTGAGTTAAGACCTTTCGAGCTCGCGCCTTATGTCCTTCTCACGGATTGAGGCGCGTTTGTCGTACTCCTTCTTACCCTTGGCGAGGGCTATGTGGAGCTTGGCATAGCCGTTCTCGGCGACATAGGCACGCACGGCGACGATCGTAAGACCCTTGGACTTGACCTGCTGGGCGAGATGGCGGAGTTCGCGCTTGGTAAGCAGGAGCTTACGGTCGCGCAGCGGATCGTGTCCGCCCCATGAAGCCCAGAAGTAAGGGGCGATGTTCATCCCACGGACATAGAGTTCGCCGCCGGAGAAATAGCAATATGCATCCTGCAGCGAAGCCTTGCCGGCGCGGATTGACTTGATCTCCGTGCCGACAAGCACAATCCCGGCGTCGTACTGCTCGAGGAACTCGTAGTCGAACGACGCGCGCTTGTTGCTGATCTGTATTTTACTCTTCGCCTTGGGCATATCGGCGGCAAATTTAGTAATTCTTTTTCTATCTTTGTGGGGATGAGACCCGAAATCGCAGAACTTCCCCTCCCCGAGACCATCGACGTGGCCGCCCTCGCCAAGGCTTATGCCGCGGGGGATGTTGACCTTATCTGCGTGCTCGGTCCCACCGCCTCCGGCAAGACCAAGTACGCCGTGCGCCTGGCGCGGGAAATTGGAAACGCGGAAATCATTTCCGCCGATTCGCGGCAGGTCTTCCGCGGGATGGATATCGGCACGGGCAAGGACCTCGCGGAGTATGGCGAGGTGCCCTATCACCTGATCGACATCCTGCCTGCGGGCGAGAAGTACAACGTATGGCGTTTCCAGCAGGATTTCCTCGCGGCATACCAGGACATACGCTCACGCGGGCGTGTACCCATCCTTTGCGGAGGTACGGGGCTGTATATCACGGCTGTGACTTGCGGGTATGACTTCGAGCAGTCAGTGCCGCTGAGCGCTGCCAAGGAGATATCGCAGGCTCGCGAAGAGGTCACGGCGGGTGATGCTGCCGCGCCCGAGAGGCTGCCACGGCGAACATTTTTCATCGGCACGCTGGTAAGCCGCGAAGAGCGGGTAGCGCGCATCGACCGGAGGCTGGACGAGCGTCTCGCCGAAGGGATGGTCGATGAGATCCGCGGGCTGCTGGAGGGCGGCGTCCCGGCCGAGAGGCTGATCTCCTACGGCCTTGAGTATCGCTACGTTACGCTGTACCTGCTGGGGCAGCTGACCTACGAGGAGATGCGCCGCAAGCTCGCGATCGAGATACACCGCTTCGCGAAGAGGCAGATGACGTGGTGTCGCGGGATGGAGCGGGGCGGACTGAAGATACACTGGACAGAAGTTTAACCGGCATACCTTATTATATATGGAATACAGAATCGGACAAGGATACGACGTGCATCGGATTCAGGAAGGACTGCCGATGTGGCTGGGAGGAGTCGCCGTGCCCTCCGACCGTGGGTTTGTGGCACATTCCGACGGGGATGTGGCGATTCATGCGCTGTGCGATGCCCTGCTCGGCGCGCTGGCCCTCGGCGATATCGGCCACCTGTTTCCCGATACTTCCGACGAGTGGAAGGGCATCAGGAGCACGGTGCTGCTGGAGAAGGTCATGGAGCGTGTGCGCGAGCTTGGCTGGACTGTCGAAAATGCCGATATCACTATCGCTCTTCAGGCGCCGAAACTTGCGCCGCTGGTACCTCAGATGCGCGAGGTGATAGCCGGCGTGATGGGGATCGCGCCCGAGCGCGTCAGCGTCAAGGCCACGACCACCGAGCGCCTCGGCTTCGTCGGACGCGGCGAGGGCTGCGAGGTCTGGGCCGTCGCACTGCTCTCGCGCGGGTAGCGGGCCCGGTTCCCCTACGCCAGTTACAAAAAAAGACCCGCCCGACTGTCAGGCAGGTCTTTTGGTGATATCCTTTACGCCGGTATTATTTGGCGAGGGAATCCTTAACTGCGTCGCTGAGTTTGGAGTAGAGGGCGTCGGTCTTCTCGAGAAGTTCCTTGCGAAGGGCTGTGTAGTAAGCCTTCTTGCTTCCTTCGATAGTCTTGACGCTGACTTTGTCCATCAGTTCGTTGTAGAGACCAACCGCCTCCTCGAAGAGTTCGGCAGCCTTCTCATCAACCTTGGAGTTGACTGTTGCGACGGTGGTGCAATCCTCGATGAATGCCTCGAGAATATAGGCGATGTCTTTCTTAATGTCTCTAAGATTCATATCCTTTGTGAATTAATTCGGGGCAAAGATAGTAATTATTTCTGAAATATCGGTTTAAGGACTGCATCAATTCCTTCGCCGCGCATCCCGTCCTGAAGGACTTCCACTTTTTCCACTCTTTTTCGCCAGTCGCCGCCTGCTGCGATCTGACGGTTCACACCCCGGGTGCGACTGATGTCCATTTTTGAAGGACATCTGTTGCATATTAGGCCGAAAATGCGACTGGTGTCCTCCCAAAAAGGACATCAGTCGCATTTAGCCGAATCTGCCGGTCGAATGTCTTGGTGTTCCAGTGGTAAACAGGACGGTCCTGCGGGCTAAGTCAGCAATCCTTGTGGCGGCAACCTCGGGATCAGCATTTTCGCGATTATTTATAATATAATTTCACCTCGAGGTGTGTAAAAACCGCCAAATTACACGCCGAAGGCCGAGAAATTCGTATTTACTCGCTATAATTATGGTCAACTATTATATCCAGATGTACTCCAGGCACTAAAGGCTGAATGTCACTGATGAGCTGGCTGACTAAG
>CAMNNY010000123.1 GCA_946546175.1 uncultured Bacteroidales bacterium | reverse complement strand
GATACGCCGTCGTAGCGCAGGTTGAAATACTTTCCGCCGCTTAATTGTTCTCTCCAGACAACGAACGGAGCGAAGTTCCAGAGCAGCCCGCTGTTCGCGCTGGAGCTGACTCCGGCCGAGGTCGCGTCGGTCACCGACTGCGACGCTCTGACGAGTCCGCCCAGGCGCAGGTTGCGGGCGTCTTTGTTGTACTGCATCAGCACACGCCCGAGTCCCGAAACATAGTGGCTCTCGGAACTGGCGGAGTATAGATTATTGGCAGAGCCGTCTATGTTGAAAGCATCCTTGAAGGAATGGTCCTCGTTCAGATCGGTAGCGGCGACTGCCTGGATAGCCCAGTTCTCGGAAAGAGGCTCCACGTACTGAAGGCTCAGGTATAGGGCTTTGTCGCCGGCGCCGCGGTTGTAGTTAAGTGTGCGATCGTCGGTGGTGCCGTCGGAGTAGCGGGTGTTATGGGACTCGAACTCCGTTCCTTTGTCGGCATCGAGACGGTAGTTTCCCACAAGCGTAAGACTGCGCATCTCCTTTCCGAGGTCGCGCACCCCGAAGGTGAATTCGCCGTTGGTCGTAAACGCCCTTTTGGCAGAAGTCTCATCTCCGGTTGAGATGTTGCGAAGATCGTCTCCGACGGTAGATGATGTGCTGTCGGAAAGAGCCGTCTGCGTTTGCGAAACCGCTATCCTCGGTTTGAATATAAAGGTATATTTGCTCTGGTCCTGTTTCTCAAACTCGGCTCCGGCATGCAGGTAATGGCGGCCGGAGTGGGACATCCTGTCTTCGAACGAAATCAGGTCGCCCTCATTGCTTCCGAAGGTGGTGGTTGAGCTGCGGGAGTGGCTGTCCATGCCGTTGAAGCGGTAATAGGTCGTCGCATTCGTGCTCATACCCTTAAAGCGGTCGGTGTTGTAGTTAATGCCGGCCTGCGCGCTCGTGGGGATACCTTCGCCCATATACGATCCGCCCGAATAGACTATGACCCCGTCTTCGCCGCTGACGTTCATGCCGTTTCCGATAAAGGTCACCTGGTCCTTTTCGCCGAAGGCCGAAACCATCGCATTGCCGTTCCAGAGGAAGGGCCTGTTCACGAGCAGGTCTTCCTGCTCCTCCGACGGGATGGATGTACCCCCGGCCCCGCGCACATTGCCGAATACGCCGTGCTTGTATTCCTGCTTTAATTCGACGTCCATCACGGTCTCTTTCGTATCGTCCTTGATGCCAGTAAATGCTGCGGCATCGGATTCTTTGTCGATGACTTTCACCTTGTCGACAGCCTTTGCGGGCAAGTTGTCGAGCGCCGCCTGCTTCTCTCCCATGAAAAAGGTCTTGCCGTTAACCGTTATCTTGCTGACCTCTTTCCCGCCGACCTTCACGTTCCCCTTGGAGTCCACCTCGACCGTCGGCATCTTCTTCAGCAGGTCCTTGAGCACGTCCGCCTCCCCGGCATGAAATGATGAGGCGTTGAAGATTACGGTGTCCTGCCGGTATTCGACGGGGGTCCCGATGGCGCTGATGCGTGCGGCTTCGAGCATGCGCGGATCTTCGCTCAGAAGGATCGTCCCGAAATCTTTCCTGTCCTTGAGGTAGAATACCTTCTTATATGGCTTGTAGCCGAGCAGTTCGATGCTCAGCTGATGCTCTCCTATCGGCACTTCTTCCAGCATGGCCTTGCCTTCGGGGTCGGTCAGCGTGAAGTGAGTGATGACCGAATCCGACGGGTGGTTGAGGTAGACCGAGGCGAATGCCACCGGCTCGCGGCTGAGCGAGTCGAGCACTTTGAGGGTTACCGGAACTGTCTGTTTGCGAAGCATGTCCAGGTTGACGTACTGGGCGCGAAGCCCCAGACCGGAAGCGATCAGGGTAAGAAAAACGATGAAGAAACGTTTCATGGTGACACAAAGGTATGAAATTTTTTCGGGGGGGGGCAAGATAAATACCTATAATTTGGGATTGCTCAAGGCAGGTGAAAAGGCTATCTTTGCACCCGGTATTTGGAATTATGACTCTAAAGGAAATAAAGACAGGTGAGTACGCCGAGGTTCTGGCTGTTGGCGGAGAGGGTAATCTCCGGCAGCATCTGCTCGACATGGGGGTTATCCCCGGTACCCATGTAAAGATGATCAAGCGGGCGCCGATGGGCGACCCCCTCGAGATAATCGTTCAAGGTTATTCTCTCACCCTCCGCGGTGCGGAGGCCGAAAAGATCGAAGTCGCTCCCGCAGGGGCTCCGGCTGCCGAGCCCGATTCGCCCGGCCTGACTCCGGACGAAGAGGTCGAACATCCCGGCTTTGGCGAGGAAGGCAAATACCACCAGAAGGATCACGAACACCCGCTTCCCGAGGGCTCGGTGCTGAACTTCGCCCTAGCGGGCCAGCAGAACTGCGGCAAGACCACCCTCTTCAACCAACTGACCGGCTCCAACCAGCACGTCGGAAATTTCCCGGGCGTGACGGTCGACCGTAAAGACGGCCCCATCAAGGGTCATAAGAACACGGTCGTGACCGACCTCCCCGGCATCTATTCCCTTTCGACCTACACCCAGGAAGAACTCGTTTCGCGTAATTTCATCATCGGACACCATCCCGAAGCCATCATCAACATAGTCGACGCCACCAACATCGAGCGCAACCTCTATCTCACCATCCAGCTGATGGAACTCGATGTGCCGATGGTGCTCGCGCTCAACATGATGGACGAACTTCGCGGCAACGGCGGCTCAGTCAGGCTCAATGTCATGGAGCGCGAACTCGGCCTTCCGGTCGTCGCTATCAGCGCCGCCAAGAACGAAGGTATCGACGAGCTCGTCGACCATGCCCTCCACATAGCGAAATATCAGGAGACTCCCGCGCGGCTCGACTTCTGCAGCCCGCAGGACCATGGCGGAGCGGTGCACCGCTGTCTTCACAGCATCATGCACCTTATCGAGGACCATGCCCAGAGGGCCGGCATCCCCCGCAGGTTTGCGGCCAGCCGGCTGGTTGAGGGCGACGAAGATATCCTCGCGCGTCTCGGCCTTTCGCAGAACGAGAAGGAGACCCTCGAGCACCTTATCCTCCAGATGGAGGAGGAGCGGGGGATGGACCGCCATGCGGCAATGGCCGACATGCGTTACAGTTTCATCCACAACCTGTGCGACAAGGCCGTGAGTAAGCCTCAGGTCAGCAAGGAGCGCCTTCGCTCCGACCGTATCGACCGGGTGCTCACCGGCAAGTGGACGGCAATCCCTTCCTTTATCGCAATCATCGCGCTGGTCTTCTGGCTTACCTTCGATGTGGTCGGAGCCTGGCTGCAAGACCTTCTTGACCAGGGGATTACGGCTCTTGGAGAGCTTGCCGCCCGCGGAATGCAGTCGCTCGATGTGGCGGCGCCGGTGCAGTCGCTCGTCGTCGACGCCCTCTTCGGAGGAGTCGGCTCCGTGCTCAGCTTCGTGCCGCTGATCGTGGTGCTGTTCTTCTTCCTTTCGCTGCTCGAAGACAGCGGCTACATGGCCCGCATCGCTTTCGTGTCCGACAGCATGCTGCGTAAGATCGGCCTTTCCGGCCGAAGCATCGTGCCGATGCTTATCTCGTTCGGCTGCACCGTGCCGGGGGTGATGGCTTCGCGCACCCTCCCCTCGGCCCGCGACCGCCGAACGACCATCCTTCTCACCCCGTTCATGAGCTGCTCCGCAAAGATCGCCATCTACGGTTTCTTCGTGAGCGCCTTCTTCCCGGGCAAGGCGGGTGTCGTGATGACGAGTCTCTACCTGCTGGGTATATTCGTGGGCGTACTCGTTGCCCTGTGCCGCAAGCGCTTCGGCCACAAGAGCGAGCCGGCTCCCTTTGTCATGGAACTGCCGACTTACCGTCTCCCGCAGCCCCGCAATGTCGGCCATCTGCTTTGGGACAAGACTAAAGACTTCATCCAGAGGGCCTTTACGGTGATTTTCCTCGCGACTATCGTTATCTGGCTGCTGCAGTCTTTCGATTTCAGGCTAAATTATGTGCCGGACAATCCCGAGAGCAGTATGCTCGCCGTGGTCGCGGGCTTCATCGCTCCGCTTTTCGCCCCGCTCGGTCTCGGCGACTGGAGGATCGTCACTTCGCTCATCTCTGGTTTCCTTGCTAAGGAGAGCGTGGTAGCCACCATGGAACTCACAGGCGTCACCGGCGCCCTTACCACCCTCACGGCTATCCCCATGCTGATTTTCTGCCTGCTCTATACTCCTTGCGTGGCGGCGATCGCCTCCATCAAGCGCGAGCTCGGCGGCAAGTCGGCTGTGTTCGTTGTCGTGTTCCAGTGCGTAATCGCCTGGGTGTTCGCCCTGTTGGGTTACTGGATTTTTGGTTTGTTTATTTGATAATGTTTGCCCCTTTTGGGGGCGCCCCACGCCTTTTTACGGGCAGGGACCATTTTAGAACGTTGAATATTTGCCCCTTTTCGGGCAGTGTTATATATAGTAGTTTGTTTATGAATTTCGCAAGCGTCGCAATCCTCGCAGCCGTCGCCGCCGCAGTCGTCCTGGTCATCATCCGGCTCAGGAAGACCTCCCGGCGCGGCGGCTGCAGCTGCGGCGGCTCCTGCTGCGGCTGCCCCTCCTGCGGCGGCTGCTCCTGCGGTAGTTCCTGCTCGTGCGGTAGTTCTTCTGGCAGTTCCTGCTCGTGCGGTAACTCTTCTGGCGCTCCCTGTACTGACAACGGCAACTCTTCCCATTCCAGCGCCAGCTCCCATAACCGCAGTTCCTCCAGCCCCGCACGTTCTTAGTTATTTCCCCCTCCTCATACCCCGACGAGCTCGGCGCAGCGCGATCCAGCGATTTCTCCTTTGGAGCGTTTAAAGTGCACAAGGTGGAACTGAAATGCCCGGACCTTGTGCGCAAAAATACGCTGTGAATGCCGTTTAGCGCCCAAGGTCCCCCACCTTCGATTCCACCTTGTGCACTTCCGGGGAGGACTTATCCCCTAAAACTACCGCAGAGGGCCG
>CAMNNY010000122.1 GCA_946546175.1 uncultured Bacteroidales bacterium | reverse complement strand
GCAAAGGCCTATACTTCCAGGCAAATCGCCGAGGCTCTCTTCCTCAGCACTGAGACCATCAACTGGTACCGCAAAAAACTTCTCGTCAAATTCGATGTCGCCAACACGCCAGAGCTGGTGCTGAAAGCGAAGGAGCTCGGACTGATCTAAGACCCCCGATCAGGTCGGGCGTGACAAAAAATTGTTAAACTTGTGGAACTAACCGAAAACCACAAAGACAATGCTTCTTGGAATCGACATCGGTGACCAAAATGAGATTCGGAGGCCGAAGACCGACCCGGGAGGTCTGGGGGATCAGGCCTCCAGTGAGTCGAAGACTTTATGCAACTGATGTCCTTTTTTTGAGGACATCAGTTGCAAAAAAGGCCCTAAATGCGACTGATGTCCATTATTTTGGGACATCAGTCGCACCTGGGTTCCGGAACTCTTCCATAATATAAGAGCCAACTGCTAATATCCAGCAGTTGGCTCTTTCTAAGGTGCCTCGGATGGGACTCGAACCCATACGAACATTTCTGCTCAAGGGATTTTCTTACCACTATGGCTTTCGCCACCATTACTGTTTGTGGTCCGGGCTATTCCTTCACCATGGAGTCTTGCTCTTTAGGTGTGCCGTGTCTAGTCTCTGCACCTTCCTTTAACTTAAAGGCTTGGCTCAAGATTGCCTTCAGCATTACCTGTTAAGGTTTCCTTGAATTTACGGCATTCTACATCTCTCTTTTCAGAGAGTGCACTCAAATGTGCTCTTCCTCGATAATTATCTGTCAGCGCATGGCAATTAGGACAAAGGAGTTTTAAATTCTCCAAACGATTATCCGTATTATTCCCGTTGAGATGATGGATCTCTAAAGGAATTGCTTGCCCCAACCATTCTGAGCGATTACAATTTTCGCAATGTCGGATACCAGTTATTGCTTTATAACGCTCTCTGAGTCTCCACGAGCAGCGATAGTCTGAGTTTTCTTTGAAAATGTCGGAATCGTTTAATTTTACTTTAGGTTTGAATACAAGCCCAACATTCCATCCCTGTCCAGTAAAATGTGAAGTGTCCAATTCATATTCTTTGATCAAACGATGAATTGTTTTATAGTTACCTCCAACTGGCCGAAGTCCTAATTGACGCAAGACATCTGCTATTGATTTACTGTCAGCTACAGCAACTCTAACATCATTTTCTGTGTACTTTCTCCTCATGGTAAAGGCAAAAATAGTATTTGCCATCGTGTCTTCCAAATAATTATTTCAAAGAACGTGTCTAAGTCCCTCGTGTCTACCATTCCACCACCAAGGCTTGGCGTAGGGGAGAGCCGCGCCGCCGCGGGCGGGAGTCGCAGCAATCAGGCCGCGCCGCCGCGGGCGGGGGTCGCAGCAATCAAGCCGCGCTGCCGCGGGCGGGCAGGCCGTCTCCGACGCGAGTGCAAAAATACTAAAAATATCAGAAATACCGTCTTTCCTGACGAAGAAGAGCGAGGAACACGAAGAGCATCACCGTGAACGACAGCATCGATGAGCCGCCGTAGGAGATGAAGGGCAGCGGGATGCCGATCACCGGCATCAGGCCGATGGTCATCCCGATGTTGATCATCATGTGCATGAAGAAGCACCCCGCAAGACAGTAGCCGTAGACGCGGGTAAACTGCTCCCTGCAGCCCTCCGCATCGCGAAGAATCCGGCTGATAAGGAACACAAACAGCAGGATCACCGCCGCGCAGCCCACGAAACCGAACTCCTCTCCGATGGTGCAGAAGATGAAATCGGTGCTCTGCTCGGGGACAAATCCGTAGGCCGTCTGGGTGCCTTGCAGATATCCCTTCCCGAAAAAGCCGCCCGAACCGATCGCAATCATCGATTGGTTTACATTGTAGCCTGCCCCCATGGGGTCCTCCTTGATGCCCAGCAGCACGTCGATACGCGTGCGCTGATGGGGCCTGAGCACATGCTCATAAGCGAGGTTTGTCGACATGATAACTGCCGATCCGATCACAGCCACAAGCAGCATCGTCCATGCCAAGTCGCGCTTTGCCACGATTCCGTGAACGCCCCTGCGCACTACCAGGACATAAATGCCAATCCCCAGCGCCAGCAGTGCGAACGACACCCAAAGCGGGAACTTGATGGCCGTCACGAACAACACGATCAAAGCGAAAAGGAACACGAGCCACCACCCCGACAGGCCTTCGCGGTAGAGCATGAACACGTATCCCAGATAGACCAGCAGTGTACCTGTCTCGCCTCCCGCAAGGATCAAGGCCGCCGGAATTCCCAGCACTGCCAGCACTATGGCGAAGTCTCTGAAGCGCCCTATCCTGAATCCGGGCATGCGCAGGAAATGCGCCAGCACCAGCGAAGTTGTGATCTTCGAGAGCTCACACGGCTGGAAACTCACCGGCCCCAGCTGGAACCACGACTTCGACCCGTTCACTGTAGAACCGAACAACAGCACCAGCCCCAGCAGCCCCACCACGAGCAGCCACGCCGGGATGGCGAGTTCTTCCCAGACATGAGGTTTGATGACAAAAAGTATCAGCAGCCCGGCAGCAAGCGAAATGCCGATCCACAGAATCTGCTTCCCGCTTCGGGTAGCAAGGTCAAACAGTATGGCGCCCTCGGTCGAATGTCCGGCGGAGTAGATGTTGATCACCCCGATCAGGGCAAGCGCCAGCCAGCACCCCAAAAGGTGCCAGTCGATTGTCTGCACGACGCTTCTGTTAACCCGTCCGTCCGTCATTTGACCTTTATCCAATCGCGGAGCCACTGACGCTCCTCGGAGATTTCACCGTTGAGATACTGCTCCACCAGCAGCGAAGCGATCGGAGCGGCGGTGGATCCGCCCCAGCCGCCGTTCTCCACGTACGCGGCGACCGCTATCTGCGGGTTCTCGCGCGGCGCGAAGCACACGAAGACCGAGTGGTCTTCGCCGTGCGGATTCTGCGCCGTGCCCGTCTTCCCGCAGATATCCAAGCCGCGCACGCGGGCCAGCGGAGCCGTAGCACCTTCCGCCGTAGTCATATTGACTGCCTGCCACATTCCTTCGATGCCATACTCGAAATAACGTCTGTCGATACCAACCGAATGGATGGTGGAATCCCTGGCTTCGTCCCTGATCATATGCGGCGTAATGAACCATCCGCGGTTGGCAAGGATTGCGGCGAGATTTGCTATCTGCAGGGGAGTGGCGCCAAGCTCGCCCTGACCGATCGAGAGCGAAACCACCGAAGAGAACCTCCAGTGGTTCTTGCCGTAGATCTTGTCGTAGCGCGAACTCTTCGGGACATTGCCGCCCAGCTCGCCCGGATAGTCCGTGCCGAGTTTGCTGCCGAACCCGAATGCGCGCACATACTCCTCCCATTTGTCGAAGGCTTCGGCGGTCGATCCGTACTTCTTATTCTCCAGAATATTCTTGAAGACGTAGCAGAAATACGCATTGCACGACATCCTCACCGCCTCCGTAAAGCTCAGGGGAGAGCGGTGTTCGTGGCAGCCCAGCTTCTTGCCGGTCGCATAGACGTAGCCCCTCGAACACGAATAGCGGTCGCCCGGCTTAAGCACGCCCTCCTGCATGCCGATCAGGCCGCAGACGAGTTTGAAAACCGAGCCGGGAGGGTAGCTCGCCTGGACCGTGCGGTTGAAAAGCGGTTTGCCCGGATCCGAACTCAAGCGGGCGTAGTTGCTGCCCATGTCGGCCAGATCCTCGACATCGATGCCCGGGCTCGAGACAAGCGCGAGTATCTCGCCGGTCGAGGGCTCGATCGCGATGAGAGACCCGCGGCGGCCCTTCATGAGATCCTGCCCGTATTGCTGCAGGTGCGCATCGATGGTAGTGCGGATATCTTTGCCCGGGACGGCAAGTTTGTCGTCTTCGCCGCCGTTGTAGCTCGTCAGCACACGGTTGCGCGAGTCGCGAAGGTAGATGTGGTAGCCCTTTTCGCCCCGAAGGTCGCTTTCGCGCGCCGCCTCGAGCCCCGTCCGGCCGACGTTGTCGCCCACGCGGTACTCAGGGTGCTTGCGGATGTAGTCGGCATCAACCTCGGACACATAGCCCAGCAGGTTCCCGCCGGCATTGAAGGGGTAGTCGCGCTCGGTGCGGATCCGGCCGTGGAAGCCGGGGAAGCGGTACTCGACCTCGGAAAAGCGCATGTAGGCCTGCTCGTCGATATGCCTGGCAAAGACGAGAGTCTTGAACCCGATACGGCTCCTGTAGGTGCGGTAGTAGCTCATCTTCTCGCGGATGTAGTCCGGCTCAAGCCCGAGGGTGCGGGCAAGGGCGAGAGTGTCGAGCGACGTGACCTCGCGTGGAGTCACCATGATGTCGAAGGTCGCCTTGTTGCCCACCAGGACCTGCCCTGAGCGGTCATAGATCACTCCTCGCGGCGGATAGACCGTCTCGTAGACGATGGAGTTGTTGAGCGCATCGGTCTTGTACTTGTCGTTGATGATCTGGATATAGAAAAGACGCCCGAGCAGCAGGGCCGCGGCAACGCCGAGACCTATCCTGATTCCCACATATTTGCCGCGGTTCTCCATGATAATTATCTGCTGCGGCTGAAGATGAAGCTGCTCAGCAGCACGCACAATATCGAACTGACCAGGCCCGAAAGGAATGTGCGGAGCAGGTTGAACCATGCCGGGCGTGTGCCCGCGGCGTCAACCCACACGTAGACCGTGAAAAACAGCAGGCAGGCAAGCACGAGCGAGAGAATCAGCCCGCTTGGGCTTTGGTGGCTTGCGGGAGTGTCGTCACGCTCGGAGAGGATCTCATCGCCTGATATCAGGCGGAGAATGGGCAGCCGCAGCAAAGCCACGGGCAGCAGTGCCACGATCGAAAGGCCGAGCGTGCCCGAGCCGATGAAATCCACCACGAAACCGGCTGCGAAAGCAAGCAGCAGGGCAGTTGGTGTGCCATAGCGCGGAGGAAGGCTCATGACGAGCAGCGGAAGCAGGCTTATGAGCACGTACTGTGAGAAAAGGAAGTAGTTGCTGATAAGGGCCTGCGCGAGACACAGCAGTGCGAATATGGTGAAGTAACGGCCGCTTTTCATCTCTTCTTCTCCTCCATTGATTTTTCGAGGGCCTCAATGCCCTCGAGGTTGAGGTTGCGCACTATGGTCACATAGTCGAGCGAGCCGAAATCCTGCAGCAGCTCGACCGTGATATCGAGTGAGACTCCGCTATGGGTCCGCGACCCTTTCACGATCCCGACCGGAATGTCGGCGGGGAAGATGGCGGAGTAGCCGCTGGTCCAGAGAGTGTCTCCAGGTTGTGCTACGGTACCGAGCGGCATGCCCTTCAAGATAGCTCCCTTGGAGGATCTGCCGTCCCATGAGAGGGGGCCTGCGAGCCCGTCGCGCCCGATTCTCACGCTTACGTTCATGCTCGGATTCATCAGCGTGCGCCCGTAGGCGAGATGAGGGTCGACAGCGTCGACTACGCCCACCACACCTTCGCCGGTAACGATTCCGCAGTCTGTCGTGACCCCGTCGAGAGAGCCTTTATTGATGATTATGTAGTTGCGCTGGGAGTTGGTCCCCATCTTGACGATACGCGCGAAGATGTAGTCGAATCCGTCTTCGTAGGCCTGCGCCTTTGAGAGGTATTCTTCGCTCTTCTCGAGCGAGCGGTATTTGCGGAGTTCTTCTCCCTGGCGTGCAATCTCTTCTTCGAGAAGGCGGTTGCGCGAGGACAGCTGGAAATAGCTCGTGATACGGTTGCCGCGGCTCCAGAGCCATCCGCTCACACGGTGCGAGGCGCGGTTGAGCCAGATGTCCTGAAGCACGGACGAGCTATGTAGCATAGCGAGAGCAGCAACCTCCAGGATGATGAAGATTGCTGCCGACACGATTACCGTAGATGATGTCCTGCGTCCGCCCGGCATCAGCGCATAAGGAATTTGTAACGGTCAGTGTTCTTGATGGCTTTGTTGGTGCCCCTTGCCACGGCGTGGAGCGGATCCTCGGCCACAATGAAGTTGATGTTGACCTTGTCGGTGAGCCTCTTGGCGAGTCCGCGAAGGAGAGCGCCGCCGCCCGACAGGTAGATACCGTTTTCGACTATGTCGGAGTAAAGCTCCGGGGGAGTCATCTCGAGCACATGGAGGATGGAAGTCTCGATCTTGGCGATGGACTTGTCGAGGCAGTGGGCTATCTCCTGATAGGTGATAGTTGCCTCTACGGGGTGCGCCGTCATCAGGTTGGGGCCCTTGATCACGATCGGGGCGGGCTCTTCGTCGAGTTCGGTGATGACTGCGCCCACGGCGACCTTGATCTGCTCGGCGGTGACTTCGCCGACCTTGATGTTGTGCTGCTGGCGCAGGTAGTACATGATATCGTTGGTGAAGACATCGCCTGCAGTACGGATGCTGTCCTGCTGCACGAGGCCGCCCAGCGAGATCACGGCGATCTCGGTGGTGCCGCCACCTATGTCTACGACCATATGGCCCTTCGGAGCCTCCACGTCGAGGCCGATACCAAGGGCCGCCGCCATAGGCTCGAAGATAAGGTAAACGTCGCGTCCGCCGGCGTGTTCGGTGGAGTCACGCACGGCCCTGATCTCTACCTCG
>CAMNNY010000121.1 GCA_946546175.1 uncultured Bacteroidales bacterium | reverse complement strand
AGGCGCCTTCGCGAGATCAGCGAGCTTATCCGCGAAAACATCGCCCACGAAAACGACTGGCAGAAGTTCCAGGACAATTTCGACCTGGTCTACGACGATTTCCTGAAGCGCCTTGGGGTCCAGTTCCCCTCGCTCTCCCAAAACGACAAGCGCATCTGCGCTTACCTCCGGATGGGACTCAGCAGTAAAGACATAGCCCCGCTTCTGGGAATGACCGTGAGAAGCGTCGAGATGACCCGCTACCGCATCCGACAGAAACTCGGCTTCTCCCGCGAAGACAATCTTACTGATTTTCTTCAGAGGTATTAGCACGAAATAAGCTATCTTTGCGATACTATGGCAGACAACGACTGGAAAAAACGCCTCGGAGTGGTCTATTCGACCAATCCCGATTTCAAATACACCGAAGAGGCCGCCGAAGAGCCCGATACCCTCGAGCCTTCGAAGCAGCGGCTTATCGTCCGCATTGACCGCAGCGGCCGTGCAGGCAAGCAGGTTACCCTCGTGCAGGGTTTCGTGGGCACTCAGGAGGATCTCGCCGCGCTCGGCAAGACCCTTAAGGTCAAATGCGGGGTCGGCGGCAGCGCCAAAGACGGAGAGATCACTATCCAGGGCGACCTGCGCGACAAAGTCACCGCGCTTCTTCTGCAGATGGGCTACAACGCCAAGAGAGGGAACTAAACGATGATACAGGACTTCCCCAACGGATTGCTTTGGATGTCGCGCGAGCCCCTGGACCCCGTGCCGATAGAGGCGTCGTGGACCCACGACCCAGTGCATTCGGTGCTTGCAATCCTTACCATAGTCCTTCTGATTATCTTCATGCGGGATTTCTTCATCCTCGCAGGGCCGGTCTCACGCTGCCTTGTGAGGGGGAAGGCCAATGTCGAGCTTGAGCACAGCATTCAGCTTGCCCGAACACGCAACCGCGCCGCCCTGCTCGCACTGCTGCCCATGTGGCTTGCGGCCGAACGTTTCTCGCTCGTGAGCGAGTCGATGTGGATCACGCTCGCGATAGTGACGGGCTACCTCTTCCTGCGGGGATTCTTCTCCGCCGTGCTGCCCTCGGGCAGGCTCCCCTCCGAAAGCCGGCTTGCCGTCAGGCGGGCGCTCTATACCTACTCGATCGTGCTCTCCGCGCTGATGACGGTTACCGTCGGGATATGGGCGCTTGCGCGCTGGGACATCGGGACTATGCGCTACGTGCTCGCGGCCGAGGCGGGGGTCATTCTGATGCTGTCCTTTGGTAGGGAAGCGCAAATTTTGAACACCGTTTTTCGTCCTTTCATCACTTTTTTGTATCTTTGCGGGCTCGAAATACTGCCCGCGGCAGGGCTTGTTGCCGCCTCAATATTAGTGAAGTAGTGATGAAAAGAATCCTTATATCGCAGAATACCCCCTCAAACCTTGCTCCGTACAATACCCTGAACGAAAAATACGGGGTCGAGATCGAGTTTTTCCCTTTCTACAAGATTGAGCCTCTGAGCTCGATGGAATTCCGTACTCAGCACGTCAATATCGCCGATTACACGGCAGTGACCTTCTCGTCCCGTTTCGCTATCGACGCTTACTTCAAGCTTGCCGAAGAGCTCAGGTTCAAGGTGCCCGAGACGATGAAGTATTTCTGCTCTACCGAGCTGGTGGCTATGTATCTTCAGAAACACATCGTCTTCCGCAAGCGCAAGATCTTCTTCGGAGACGGAAGCCCGGAGTCCATCATCACCCTTATCGGATCCAAGCACAAGGGCGAGAAGTTCCTTATCACCTCGACCGAGTCTTCGGCTTCAAGGCTTATGGCAACCCTCATGGAGCAGGCCGGGATCGATCATGCTGCGGCAAACTTCGTAAAGCCCGTCTATCAGGACCTTACCGGTATCGACCTCCATGCCTACGATATGGTTGTACTCTACAACAAGTCCGACGTGGAGTCTGTCTATGCGAGCTATCCCGACTTCGTTCAGGGCTCGCTCAAAATCGCTTCTTACGGCAAAGGTGTGGTAAAAGCCATCACCGAGGCCGGTCTTTCGATCGAGCTCCAGGCCCCGACGCCCGAGGCTCCTTCCGTGGCGAAAGCCCTCGACATCTACCTCTCCAAGGCCCTGTAGTCCTATGGAAGGCGCAAGGCACACCTTCTCCAAGGCCGAGCGGGTCTGCGGAAAGGCGTCCGTCTCCCGTCTGATGAATGACGGAAGATGGGGATCAAGCCTGCACCTCAAGTACTGCTTCGTCAGCACCGGGGAGCCTCTGAACCGCCTGCTTGTGAGCGTGCCCAAAAGGCATTTCAAGCGCGCCGTGAAGAGAAACCTCCTGAAGCGGCGCCTTCGCGAGAGCTACCGTCTTCAGAAAGAGCGGCTGAGCGCTGAAGGCGTAGACCTGATGCTCTTCTACAACAGCCCCGAGGTCCTGCCCTTCGAACAGATCTACTCCGAGGTGGGAGAGATTCTCGACAAGATTTCGGCGAAAGTATGAAGTTCCGGGAGGTCATGAAAAAGGTGCTCTCGGCGCCGTTTATCCTGCTGATCAAATTCTATCAGGTCTGCATCTCACCCCTTAAGGGTGGTCCGACCTGTCGTTTCACGCCGACGTGCTCGCAGTATGCGCTCGAAGCCATCCGCAAGTATGGCCCGTTCAAGGGGGGATGGCTCGCTCTGAGGCGCATCCTCAGGTGCCACCCATGGGGCGGAAGCGGATACGATCCGGTGCCGTAGGAGTGCCGAGGTTTTTTTGTTATATTTGCGACTCAATGAAAAACATACGCAACTTCTGTATCATCGCCCATATCGACCATGGTAAATCCACCCTGGCCGACCGTCTTCTCGAACTCACGCAGACCCTTTCGGCGCGCGACATGGAGAACCAGGTGCTCGATGATATGGATCTCGAAAGGGAAAAGGGCATCACGATCAAGAGCCACGCCATCCAGATGGAGTACACCTATCAGGGCGAGAAGTACAAACTCAACCTGATCGACACTCCCGGCCACGTAGACTTCTCCTACGAAGTGTCCAGGAGCATCGCTTCCTGCGAAGGAGCCCTGCTCGTGGTGGACGCCACCCAGGGAGTCCAGGCCCAGACCATCTCCAACCTCTACATGGCTATCGACCACGGCCTCGAGATCATCCCCGTGATCAACAAGATAGACATGGACTCCGCCCAGGTCGAGGTGGTCACCGACGAGGTTTGCGACCTGCTTGGCTGCTCGCCCGAAGATGTATACAAGATATCTGCGCGCACCGGCGAGGGCGTGCCTCCGATTCTCGATGCCATCGTCGAGAAGATACCTGCGCCGCAGGGCGATCCTTCCGCTCCGCTCCAGGCCCTGATCTTCGACTCCGTATTCAACCCCTTCAGGGGCGTAATCGCATATTTCAAAGTCAGCAACGGTTCAGTAGCGAAGGGAGACAAGGTCAAGTTCTTCGCTACCGGAATGGAGTATGATGTCGAAGAAGTCGGCTGCCTCAAGATGAAGCTTGTCCCCACCGGACGCGTAGAGGCCGGCGACGTAGGCTATATCATCACGGGCATCAAGAGCGCCGTCGAGGTGAAGGTGGGCGACACCATCACCCAGGTGGCCAATCCCTGCAGCGAGGCTATCGCCGGATTCGAAGAGGTCAAGCCGATGGTCTTCGCGGGCATGTACCCCGTCCAGGCCGACAAGTTCGAGGAGCTGCGCGCCGTGCTCGAGAAGTTCAAGCTCAACGACGCATCGTTCTTCTACGAGCCGGAGAGTTCGCTCGCGCTGGGATCCGGATTCCGCTGCGGCTTCCTCGGACTGCTCCACCTTGAGATAGTCCAGGAGCGCCTGTTCCGCGAGTTCGACATGGACGTGATCACCACCGTCCCCAACGTCTCGTACAACGTCTACACGACCCAGGGCGAGGTCATCACGGTCCACAACCCTTCGGGCATGCCGGCTCCCACCCTCATCGACCACATCGAGGAGCCCTACATCCGCGCGCAGATAATCAGCAAGACGGAGTTCTTCGGACCCATCATGAAGCTCTGCCTCGACCGCCGCGGCACGCTCATCAGCCAGCACTACATCACCGCCGACCGCATCGAGCTCAACTACGACCTGCCGCTCTCCGAGATCGTCTTCGACTTCTACGACAAGCTCAAGACCATCTCCAAGGGCTACGCGTCGTTCGACTATCACATCACTGACTACCGTCCTGCCAGGCTCGTAAGGCTCGACATCCTGCTCAACGGCGAGCCCGCCGACGCCCTTTCGACCCTGATTCACGAAGACAATGCCTACGCTTTCGGGCGCAAGATGTGCGAGAAACTCAAGGAACTCATCCCCCGCCAGCAGTTCGACATCCCGATCCAGGCCGCTATCGGAGCCAAGATCATAGCCCGCGAGACGGTCAAGCAGGTGCGCAAAGACGTCACGGCCAAGTGCTACGGTGGCGACGTGACCCGTAAGCGCAAGCTGCTCGAAAAGCAGAAGGAAGGCAAGAAGCGCATGCGCCAGATAGGTACCGTGCAGGTGCCCCAGTCAGCATTCATGGCAGTTCTTAAACTCGATTCATAATGATACTTCTGATAGGCAATCTCGGCACCGGCGAAATCATCATCATCGCCATCGTGGTACTGCTGCTTTTCGGCGGCAAGAAGATTCCCGAACTGATGCGCAGCATCGGCAAGGGCGTAAAGAGTTTCAAGGATGGGGTCAAAGACATCCAGGACGAAATCAAAGACGATATTGACCTCGACAAGTAGCGTATGGCGGACGGGCGCGAAATGACATTCTGGGATCACCTCGAGGTGCTCAGGTGGTCGCTTTTCAGGACACTCGGAGTGGTCCTGGTGCTCTTCATCGCGGCCTTCGTCCTGATGCCCTCAATCTTCGATTCTGCGATCCTTGCTCCCACAACCGGGGATTTTTTCGTCTACAAGTGGCTGGGCGGCATCTTTTCGGGTGACTTCAAGGTCGACATAGTCAACATCAACGTCACCGCGCCGTTCTTCACCCACATGCGTACATCGTTCCTGATGGCGCTCGTGGTCGGTTTCCCCTACCTTCTGGTCGAGGTGTGGCTGTTCGTCAAACCGGCGCTCTACTCCAATGAGAAGAAGGGCATGGGCGCCGCAATGCTCGCGGTCGCTTTCTTGTTCTATCTGGGCTGCGCAGTCGGCTACCTAGTGGTTTTCCCCCTGACATTCAGATTCCTCGCAGGTTACCACATCGGCACCGGAATCCTTACCCAGATTTCGCTCAATTCCTACATTTCGACCTTCGTGTCGATCATATTCATCATGGGTCTGGTCTTCGAGCTCCCCGTGCTCGCGTGGGTTCTCGGCAAGTTCGGCATAGTTAACAAGCAGCTCCTGCGCAAGTGGCGCCGCTACGCCATCGTCGCGCTGCTCGTGCTCGCCGCCGTGATCACCCCCACGGGCGATCCCTTCACCCTGTCGGTCGTCTTCCTGCCGCTGTATCTGCTCTACGAGGTCTCGATTCTCGTGGTGCCTGCCCCGGCCCCTGAAGACCCGGCCGAATAAATCGTTATATTTGCGAACTTATGGACAGTAAACAATTCAATCTCTGGAACAGAATCACGGCGGCCCTCGCTTTTGTGGTGTCCGCAGTGACCTATCTGCTCACCATAGAGCCCTCCGCGTCGTTCTGGGACTGCGGAGAGTTCATCGCATCATCATACAAGCTTGAGGTGGGACACCCCCCGGGAAACCCCGTCTTCCAGCTCTTCGCCCGCATCGCCACCCTCTTCGGTGACGGAGCGCACGCAGCGATTCTGGTCAACGCCCTCAGTGCAATCTGCTCGGCTCTCACTATCTTCTTCCTGTACCTGACGATAGTGTGGCTGGTAAAGCGTATCGTGAAGCCCTCGGAGGACGGCCGCTATAGCGTCGCCCAGGCCATCGCCATTTTCGGCAGCGGCCTCGTGGGCGCACTCGCTTACTGCTTCTCCGACACCTTCTGGTTCTCGGCCGTCGAAGGTGAAGTCTACGCCATGTCGAGCCTCTTCACGGCCCTCGTCTTCTGGGCAATGACCATGTGGTACGACCGCGCAGACGAGCCCCACGCCAACCGCTGGATCGTGCTCATCGCCTTCCTTATGGGCCTGAGTATCGGCATCCACCTTCTGAACCTCCTCGCCATTCCAGCGCTTGTTTTCATGTACTACTTCCGCCAGAAGCCCGACTACACCTTCTGGGAGTATGTGAAGATTTTCCTCGTAGGAGTGGTGATTCTTGCTCTGATCCTCTTCCTGATCATCCCCTGGCTGCCAAAGCTTGCAGCGTACTTCGACCTGTTCTTCGTGAACGTGCTCGGGCTGCACTACAACACCGGAGCTGCGTTCTTCATGGTCGCCCTGCTCGCGGCGTGCTTCTGGGGAATCTTCAGAACCCAGAAGGCCGAGAAGCCCTTCTGGAACACGGTCCTGCTGTCTTTCACCGTGATTGTGATCGGCTTCTCCGTGTTCACGGTCGACATCATCCGTTCGTGCGCCAAGACCCCCACCAACGAGTATCAGCCCGACAATGCCTTCACGCTCGTGCGCTACCTCAGCCGCGAGCAGTACGGCAAGACTCCGCTCGTCTACGGCCAGTACTACGATGCCCCATATGACCTCAAGACAACTCATTACTGGGCTCCTGTAGACGGTAAGTACAAGAAGGTTGAGGGCCCCGTGGACGCCAAGTACAAGAGCGCAGGCAAGATGCTCTTCCCGCGCATGTGGAGCAGCTCGCCCGACGGCCGCTACGAAGATTTCTATGAGGCTTACACCGGCGGCAAGGGCCGCAAGATAGCCGGCTCCGAACACCGCAAACCGACGATGGTCGCCAACCTCTCCTATTTCTTCGACTACCAGATGAACTGGATGTACTGGCGCTACTTCATGTGGAATTTTGTCGGACGCCAGAACGAAGTCCATTCTCCGACCCCCGGCAACATCTTCCACGGTAACTGGGAGAGCGGTATCAAGTTCATTGACAACGCCCGCCTGGGCGACCAGAGCGACGCTCCCGAGATACTTAAAAACAACAAGGGCAAGAACCACTACTACTTCCTGCCTCTGCTGCTCGGACTCATAGGTCTTTGCTTCCAGTTCGGCAGGGACAAGCGCGGATGCTGGCTTACCTTCCTCATGTTCTTCATGACCGGAATCGCCATCGTCCTCTACCTCAACCAGCCGCCCTACCAGGTGCGCGAGCGCGATTACGCCTACGCCGGATCGTTCTACTTCTTCAGCGTCTGGATCGGGCTTGCGGTCGCCGCTATCTATGAGTGGGTGGTGAAGGCTTCCAAGGGCAAGGGTGAAACCGTCCTTGCGGGAGCCGTGACTCTGTGCTGCCTGCTCGTGCCCGCGCTCATGGGCGCCGAAAACTGGGACGACCACGACAGGTCCAACCGCCGCACGGCTGTCGAGCTTGCAGCGAACTACCTCAATTCGGTAGGCCCCAACGGCTTCCTGATCACCCACGGCGACAACGATACCTTCCCGCTGTGGTACGCCCAGGAGGTCGAGGAGATCCGCACCGACGTGCGCATCCTCAATACCTCGCTGCTCGGCACCGACTGGTACATAGACCAGATGAAATACGCCTGCAACGAGTCGGCTCCTCTGCCCCTTTCGGTTCCGCTGACGCAGTACCTCTACGGCACCAACGAGTATGTTCCGATCGTGGACAACCGCGGGGCCGAGATGGACATTGCCGATGTGATGGCCGTCTTCCGCCACCCTCAGCTTAAAGTAGGGCTCGCAAGCGGACGCAAAGTGGATTACATCCCCTCGCGAAAGATTGTCGTGCCGGTAAACAAGGAGAACGTGCTCAAATACGGCATCCTTCCTCCCGAGTTCAAGGACGCCATCCCCGAGAGCATCACGCTGACTATCCCCAAGAGCAAGGACTATCTGTCCAAGCCGGAGCTCTTCATGCTCGACCTTCTGTCGAACTACGACTGGACCCGGCCGATCAACATGCTCAATCAGGGCGGCGACCTTAATATCGGCATCAAGGACTACCTCATTTATGAGGGATTTTCCTACAAGTTCGTGCCGGTGCGCAACAAGCCCAGCAGCCTCAATGCCGGCATAGTCGACCTCGACGGCCTCTACCGCAAGCTCGAAGACACCTACCGTTTTGATGCGCTCGCCGCAGACGGCTGGTTCGTGGACTACCAGAACCTCTACACCCACCTCGGCGTGATGTCGGTCCGTCAGATCTTCGCTACTGCCGCGCGCTCGATGAGCAAGGGCGGATTCAAGCAGGAGGCGATCGAACTGCTCGACCGCGGCATGGAGGTCACAAGGCAGCTCCCGCTCGAGTCCATCCCGATCGGTTTCGTTGCCAACGACTACATGGTGATAGACATCATCTCGCAGTACTACTCATTGGGCGAGAAGCAAAAGGCGGACGATCTCGCGCTTCAGTTATCTGCCGAGATGCTCAAGGCAGGCGCGTTCTATCTCGACTTCTACGACTACGCCCAGCACGACTTCGAGACTGTGATGCAGTACCTCTACTTCCTTCAGGACGAGGTCAAGAAAGGCGGCAACGAAGAACTCGCCGCCGCCATCGAAACCAATATCAAGTCGCTTATCGGAAGCTAACGCGTAAGCCTTACCACTATCGAGAGCGGGAGATCTTTGCCGGAGCGGTCACGCAGGGCGAGTTCCCCGCTCTCGAGCGTATAGTCGGACCCCTTGAGCTTAAAGGCCTCGCGCACGACGGTCTCGCCCAGAAGGGCGCTATAGCCGTTGGAGTAGAGGTTGAGGACCATGAAGCTGTCCTTGGGCTTAAGAATCTGCGCCACGTTCTGCAGAAGGCCGAAAAGGCAGTCGTCGAGCTTCCAGCGCTCGCCGTCGGGGCCGTGGCCGTAGGCCGGCGGGTCGAGGATGATACCGTCGTACAGGTTGCCGCGTTTGGCCTCGCGCTTTGCAAATTTCATTGCGTCTTCGACCACCCAGCGGATGCCGTCCATGCCGCTGCTCTCCATGTTGCCGCGGGCCCAGGTCACCACCTGGCGGACGGAGTCCAGGTGGGTGACGTCAGCGCCCGCGGCCTTTGCTGCGAGCGACGCCCCGCCTGTGTATGCGAAGAGATTGAGCACCCGGGGCGCGGGAGCGCCCGGCTTTACAAGCTTGGAGGTCTCCCTGTAGATAAACTCCCAGTTGGGTGCCTGCTCGGGGAATACCCCCACATGCTTGAAAGATGTCAGGCCGAGCCTGAGGTCGAAGCGCAGGCCCTTCTGCAGGCCGGGATACACGATATGCCACTGGTCTTCCATCTTACGAAGACGCTCCCACGTGCCGCTGTCTTCCTTGCCGGCCTTGCCGAATCCGGCGCCGGGCGAAAAACGGGTGTGGGCTGAGTCCAGCCACTCTTTTTCGGAAAGTGTTTTAGCCCAGATTGCCTTGGGCTCGGGGCGGATCATCGTGAAGCGCCCGAAGCGTTCGAGCTTCTCGCCGTCGCCGCAGTCGAGAAGTTCGTAGTCGCGCCAGTTTTCGGAAGGGTACTCGGTCATAACCCTGCAAAGATAATAAAATCATCCGGCGTTTTTCCACTCCTGGGGCGTAAGTCCCTTGAC
>CAMNNY010000120.1 GCA_946546175.1 uncultured Bacteroidales bacterium | reverse complement strand
TACCATGACTCGTGCGCAATCATATTTCGGGTTCGAGAGTGCTACCATCACTCCATCGCGATTAGCAAGACGCGGGCGGGAGTGTCCGCGGGCTCGGTGGTTTCGTCGGATTTCCGGTAGTTACCGGGGCGGTTCGGCGAGATTAGCAGGTTCTGTGAGTGCGGGCGGCCTGACTTGAGTGATCGGCATACCAAGGTAACTGCCGAAAACCTCCGCTCCCGCCGAGCGTAATTCTTGGCCCGCGCGCCGAGGCGCACGCGCCACTCGCGCGGAACTGTGAGAGAGGTGCGCATGGCGTGCCACACGCGAGGGCTTCGCAGGGCGAAGCGGTGATGGGGGCAGAGTAGTACAAATATTTATTAAAAATCGCCGGTCGGAGCCGGCGATGACCAGAGGGGTCGGGAATCAGGTTCATGGCCGGTGAAGACATGAAGGAGGAGGATTCCTGGGCAGGTTGGGAATGACGGCGTAAGTCGGGTGGGACCGAGAAATGCCGGGAAAAGGGAAGAAGGGGAAAGGGAAGAAGGGGAAAGGGAAGAAGGGGGAAAAGAAAAAAAGGAGTGATCCCGGCGCGACTCGAACGCGCGACCCACAGCTTAGAAGGCTGTTGCTCTATCCAACTGAGCTACGGGACCATCCTAAATAGGACCGCAAATATAAGGCTTTTTTTCAATAAATGCTTATCTTTGTCGCTTGCTATGTATACAATCTTGTCCAAAGACATGTTGACCCCAACCATCTGCAGGATGGTGGTCAGCGCCCCAAGGATTGCAAAATCCGCTAAACCTGGTCAGTTCCTCATCGTCAGGAACGACGAAAAAGGAGAACGAGTCCCCCTTACCATAAGTGATTACGATGCCGACAAAGGCACTGTGACCATTGTTACCCAAAAGATCGGCGTGTCGAGCGCAGAGATTATTGCCCGCGAGCCCGGCGAAGAATTCGCCGACGTCGTAGGACCTCTTGGCCGCGCATCGGAACTGTGCGATCTGACTGATGAAGAACTGGCAAAACTGAGCATCGTCTTCATCGCTGGTGGCGTGGGAACAGCTCCTGTTTACCCTCAGGCCAAGTGGCTCAAAGAGCACGGCGCCCATGTAGAGGTGATTATCGGCGCCCGAAACGAAAGTCTCCTTATCTATAAAGAGGAGATGGCAAAGGTTTGCGACGAACTTCATCTTTGTACAGACGATGGCTCGTTCGGCTTCAAGGGAGTCGGTACGGCGATGCTCGAGAAACTCGTCGCCGAAGGCCGTCATTTCGACCGCTGTATTGCGATCGGTCCTATGATTATGATGAAATTCAGCACGCTCACATGCATCAAGCTTGGAATCCCCGTCACGGTGAGCCTTAATACCCTCATGGTGGATGGTACCGGTATGTGCGGAGCATGCAGGGTCAGTGTGGGCGGCAAGATGAAATTCGCTTGCGTCGACGGCCCCGAGTTCGATGGTGCATTAGTTGATTTCGATGAAGCTATGCGCCGTCAGGGACAGTATAAACAGGAAGAAACTGAGGATAAAGAAAAATTCGGATTCGCACTATGATGACACCCAGGACTAAAGTACGCGAGCAGGACCCTAAAGTGAGGGCCTGCAATTTTGAGGAAGTAAGCCTCGGTTTCAATCTTGAAGAAGCAGTCCAGGAGGCATCGCGCTGCCTTCACTGCAAGAATCCCCGTTGCGTGGCCGCATGCCCCGTGGGTATAGACATCCCCGGCTTTATCGCCAAAATCAAGGAAGGCGAGATCAAGGATGCCGCAGATATTATTGCAAAGGACTCATCGCTGCCTGCAGTGTGCGGACGCGTGTGCCCTCAGGAGACTCAGTGCGAAGGAAGTTGTATACTTGGCATCAAGGGCGAGAGCGTTGCTATCGGTAACCTTGAGCGCTTTACCGCTGACTGGAGCCGCGAGAATGGCTACAGCGCAGGCGCGTCTGTCGAGAAGGTCGGTGGTGGCGAGAAAGTCGCCGTCATCGGCTCCGGCCCTGCAGGTCTCGCATGTGCGAGCGACCTTGCTAAATGGGGCTACGACGTGACCATCTTCGAAGCTCTCCACAAAGTAGGCGGAGTCTTGGCCTACGGAATCCCCGAGTTTCGTCTTCCCAAGGATACGGTCCTTCAGCATGAAATCGGAGAGGTCCTGAAGCTCGGAGTGAAGATCGAGACGGATGTTATCATCGGCCGCACGCTCACTATCGATCAGCTGCTTGACGAAGAAGGCTTCAAGGCTGTGTTTGTCGGTACAGGTGCCGGTCTTCCCAAGTTCATGGGTATCCCCGGTGAGAACCTCAACGGAGTATTCTCTGCCAACGAATTCCTTACCAGAAATAATCTCATGAAGGCCTTCCGCAGCGACTATCTTACTCCTATCCATGCCGGCAAGAAGGTCTGCGTGGTGGGAGGCGGCAATGTCGCGATGGATGCTGCACGCACCGCGCTCCGCCTCGGGGCAGAGGTTCATATTATCTACCGCCGAACAGAGGTCGAACTTCCCGCACGCCGGGAAGAAGTTCACCATGCAAGGCAGGAAGGAATCATTTTCGATATGCTCACCAACCCTGTGGAGGTCATCGGAGACGAAAAGGGCTGGGTCAAATCTATAAAGTGCATAAAGATGGAGCTGGGTGAGCCTGATGAAAGCGGCCGCCGCTCTCCTGTGCCTATCCCCGGTTCGGAATTTGAGATTGAGACCGACACGGTAATCATGGCGCTCGGCACTTCGCCAAATCCGTTAATCGCCTCGACCACACATGGTCTCGAGACGACGCGGCGCGGCGGGCTCGTCGCAGACGAGCGCGGCGAAACCACCCGTGAGGGTGTGTTCGCCGGCGGTGACGCCGTCACCGGCGCCGCCACCGTAATCCTTGCCATGGGAGCCGGCCGCAAAGCTGCGGCTGCTATCAGGGATTACCTTAGCAAATAGAATCAGTTCAGGAGGCTGATAGCCCCGAACACGCCCAGAGAGGCGGCGAGCATGATGGCCCCGGCCAGAAGCACGCCGCCTATTATGGCTAAGACGCTCTTCTTGAAGTCCATGTTGAGGAAACTTGCCGCGAGGGTGCCTGTCCAGGCACCTGTGCCCGGGAGGGGAATTCCCACGAAAAGAAGCAGTGCCACGTAGAGCCCGGCATTGCCCTTTTTCTGGAGTTTGTCGCTGCCCTTAACCCCTTTGTTGATGCACCAGGTGCAGAATCCGCCTATAATCTTTTTGTCCTTACCCCATTCGAGGATTTTACGGGCGAAGAAGAAGATAAACGGCACCGGAAGCATGTTGCCTATGACGGAGATTATTATAGATGGGACCGGCGGAAGACCGACTCCGACCGCATAGGGGATAGCCAGGCGGAGTTCGATCAGCGGGACCATCGAAATCAGAAAAACTATGAGATATTTCTTGAGCATAAACAGGCGCAAATATAGGAATTTTTGTTAACTTGCACGATGGTTTCGGCACGTTGCCGAGACTCTAACAACAAAGTAATATGTCACTTAACAAAGTAATGCTGATCGGTAACGTTGGAAGAGACCCGGAAGTACGTTACCTCGACGGAAACTCTCAGGGCGGCACAAAGGTCGCCACATTCACACTCGCTACCAGCGAGCGCTACAAAGACCGCAACGGAGAACTTCGCGAAAACACAGAATGGCACAACATCGTGGCTTGGCGTGCCAATGCCGATGTTGCAGAAAGGTTCGTCCACAAAGGGACGCAGCTATATATCGAAGGTAAGCTCCGTACGCGCAGCTACACCGACCAGGCCGGAGTGAAGAAGTACACCACCGAGATCCAGGTTGATACCCTCCAGCTCCTCGGCCGTCGCGAAGACAGCGCATCTGACGCTCAGGGCGGTCAGTATGGCCCTCAGCCGACCTATGGCGGCGCCCCTGCAGCGCAGCCGGCTTATTCGGCACCTGCTCAGCCGGCGTACAGCGCTCCCGCGCAGCCCGCTTACCAGGCGCCGACTCCCGCCTCGGCCTCTCCTGCCGCCGCTGCAGTCGACGACTCCGTCAGCGACGACCTCCCGTTCTGAGCCGCCCTTAATTGCGAGTTCGGTGTACAAAACTACTCTGTTTTGTACACCGAACGTCGTTTGTTTGTTTCCCTGAGCTGCGGCTCCAAAGGAGCATTCGCTCAGAACTATTTGACCGTATCGAGAAGCCCGGCCATCTGCGTGAAGACCGAATTCTGGTCAAAGCCCTCGGAGGTGACGAGCATATTGTAGACTCCCTTGGAGGAATGGGAGCGGGCGACCTTGAAAGAAGCATTTGAGGCCGAAGCGCAGAACTCCGCAGTGAAGTTATACCTGCCGAAAAGGTTGACAAAGAGTTCTTCGCCAAGGTCGGTCTTGACGGCTCGTCTGCCGTGGCGGCGGGGCTTGCCGTACCAGCCGACATTGCGCCGGCCGAGAACGACGGCGCCTTTCAGCTGCTCCGGCACCTTTGCCGCGCTTACGGCAAAGACGCCTGCCTTGATCCCCTTAGACGAGAAATACTTGACGACGGAATCTATGAGTGCCTGAACTCCAGGCTCATCGGCATCCACGAATACAACCGCGGTGTGCACCTTCGAAAGGGGCACGAAACCTGTAGGCGTCTTCGAGGCATGAAGGCGGATCGACAGGTATCTGGCGGCTGAAACTAGTATGCTCATTATTTGGTGTTGGCGGCTATGAGTTCGCGGATTTCCTGTTTGGCGTCTCTCCAGCGGGGGATATCGATTTTGGTTCCGATAACCTCGACCACTTTGGCTGCGATGATGGAGCCTATCTCGCCGCAAACCTTCAGAGGCATGCCGAGAGAGTGGGCATAAAGGAATCCGGCTGCGTAGGTGTCGCCTGCGCCGGTGGCATCGACGGGGTCGGCCGGCCATGGCTCGATGTGGTACTGCTCATCGCCGGACTTCACGTACGAACCGTTCTTGCCAACCTTCACTATCGCTATCTTGCAGTGACGGGAGATCTCGTCGAGGGCGGACTGGGCGTCCGGGAGCTTGGTGAATGCGCGGGCCTCGGTTTCGTTGGCAAAGACGATGTCGACGTAGCGGTCGACTATGTCGTGGAGGAAGGCTTCGTTGCTTTCGACAACGTTGTAGGAGGCCATGTCCAGGGAGATGATGCATCCGGCGGCGCGGGCAAGCTCTACTGCCTTCCGGATGACGGCCTGGTTCTGGACGAGATAGCCCTCGATATGGAAGTAGTCGTGGCCTTCGAAGTACTCCGGCTTAAGGTCGTCGGGGCCGAGGTCGAGGGCTGCACCCAGGTAAACGGCGAAAGTGCGCTCGGCATTGCCTCCGCTGACGAAGACCATCGAGCGGCCGCTGGACTTTTCGCTCTTGAGGAGCGTCGTCCTCACTCCGTACTGCTCCTGATCACTCTTGAAGAGCAGTCCGAGTTCGTCTTCGCCAATCTTGCCGATAAATGAAGACGGCATTCCGAAGATGGCAGTGCAGGTAATAGTGTTGGCTGCGCTGCCGCCGGCCACGTACTTGACGCCAAGCGGCTTGAGGGCATGCCAGATGCGGTCGCCAGTCTCGCTGTCGACATGCTGCATGCTGCCTTTGGGGAGGTGGAACTTCTGAAGTAGAGAATCGTCCGGGAGGACTGCCAGAATGTCCGTCAGGGCATTACCGATACCGAGGATGGATTTCATACGTTTGTCTGTTACATACAAATTTAATTAAAATATATGTATCTTTGCCGACCTATGGCAAAAAAAGCTCTTAAAATTCTGGAATACATCGCGCTGCTCGGAATAGCCGGCCTTCTGATATGGCTTGCGCTGCGCGGCATCGACTGGAAAGTCTTCGTGGAGAACCTCCACACCGTAAAATGGTGGGGAGTCGGTCTGTCGGCACTCGCGTGTGTGATAGCGATCGCGATCAGGGCGGAGAGGTGGAAGGACATGCTCCTGCCGCTGGATCCTTCTACCAAGAGGATCACCGTCTGGGATGCATCCAACGTGGGAAGTCTGAGCTATCTTGCCATTCCCGGAAGCGGCGAGTTCGTGCGCTGCGCAGGAGTCACCACCAAACTCGCCACTTACGACAAGGTATTCGGCACTACGATCATGGAGCGCACTTGGGATGTGGTGATGGTGATAGTCGTGACCGTTCTCGCCGTTATCTTCAAGAACGACGAGATAGGCAGCTTCATGCGTGAGTCAGTGCTTAAGCCGGCCGCCGGCCGTATGACCACGCAGCTTTGGGTTATCCTTGGCGCAGCCGTGGTTGCCATAGGCGTTTTCATCTATCTTATTTTCAAGCTCCGCGACCGCAGCAAGTTCTTCGGTAAACTTGCCGGATGGATGGTCGGTATTCTCGACGGTTTCAAAACTTTCGGAGCAATCAGCCACAAGTGGCGTTTCATGGTCTACACTCTCGGCATCTGGTTCTTCTATGTGGCTATGTGCCAGTGTGTTTTCTGGGCGATGCCCGAACTCGGCGGGCTCACCTTTGGCGATGCACTCTTCATCTCGGCTATCGGCAACGTCGCATCTCTGATTCCTGTTCCCGGAGGAATGGGCGCTTACCATTACATCATAGCCCTTGCCATGTCGCAGATCTACGGCTTTGGCTGGGAGACGGGAATTCTCTTTGCAACCCTTACACACGAAAGCCGCTCCCTGATGCTTGTCGTGCTGGGAGCGGTTTCGAGTGTGAATATGTCTCTGACGCGCAAGCGCGCCGCGAGTACTGCCAATTAGTCCTGGATGCTGGGAAGCTCGAGGCCGAGATTGCGCTTGCGGTCGACAGCCTTGAGGTAGAGGCCGATGAGCATGGCCGCGACGCCCAGGCAGGCGAGCATCACAAGAGCCCAGGTGTAGTTGAGCTGGTCGGGCGCTGTTCCCGGAGCGTTGGTGTGGGTCAGCACATTGCCGATGAGAATGGGAAAGAGCCACAGGCCGATATTCTGAATCCAGAAAATCAAAGCATAGGCGGAGCCGATGACCTTGGAGTCGACGAGCTTGGGTACTGACGGCCACAGGGCGGCGGGCACGAGCGAGAAACTTGCGCCCAGCACGAGGATGGTCACATAAGCCACTATCGTGCCGCCGACAGCATTACCCTTGAAGAGGGGCAGGACGAAGGCGAAGGTCAGGTGGCATAAGACAAGCAGCAGCGAACCGATAAGAAGCATCGAGGCAGCCTTTCCCTTATGGTCGACATAGTTGCCGAGGATAGGGGTGATGGCGACTGCGAGCAGCGGGAACACCGCGAAAATGGTCTCGGCCGTGCCGCGCTTGAATCCCATGTAGCAGTAGACAACCAGAGCGATGACCGCGATGGCCATGAGTCCGGCTTTGAGCTGTTTGTTGTTCTTTATGAAGTTGCTGGCAAATGAACAGACGGCGACAAGCAGCATAATCATGTACTGGACTATGGTCACTGTCTCTCCTGCCCAGAACGAACCGGCGGCCGGTGCAGTAAGAGTCAGGTTGCACTGGAGCATGTTCACTGCGTATTTCTGGAAGGGGAAGATGGCGGAGTAGTACAGTACGCACAGGAGAGCCACAAGCCAGAAGCCGAGGCTGGTGAGGATCTTGCCGATGTCCTTGATCTTGAAGGGGTCATCCTTCTCTTCCGCTTCTCCGGTCTGGCTGTCGAGTTTCTTGTCCATGAAGAAGTAGACGACAAACATGATCAGGGCGATACACAGAAGGACCACTCCGAAGGCGACCGAGCGGCTTACATTGATGCTTCCGCCGAGCTTTGCGAAGTAGGGTGAGAAGATCATGCAGGTGGCGACTCCAAGGCGGGCGAGAGCCATCTCCGAACCCATTGCGAGGGCAGTTTCGCGGCCCTTGAACCACTTGACGATACCACGGCTTACCGTGATGCCGGCCATCTCACAGCCGCAGCCGAAGATCATGAAGCCCAGGGCGGCGAGTTTTGCGGAAGCGGGCATCCCCTGGTAGAAGGGGAGAACGTCGTCGATGAAGCCGATGCCGGTGTGCCAGTTGAGGTTATTGGTGAACCAGGTCTCCAGGCCCGAGCCGATGAATGCTTCGCTGATTGCGAAGTACTTGATAAAGCCGCCGATAAGCATCACGGTCCCTGACAGGACTGCGGTAAAGCGCACTCCCATCTTGTCGAGGATGATACCCGCAAATATCAGGAAGAAGACGAAGACGTTGAGGAATGTCTCAGCTCCCTCCATCGTGCCGAAGGCCTTGGAGTCCCATCCTCTTGTGGACTCCATCAGGTCCTTGATGGGGGAGAGGATGTCCATGAAAATGTACGAGCAGAACATTCCGAGGGCAAGAAGCAGCAGCGCTATCCAGCGCATGGCTGCCGAATCCCTCAAAGTTGGTTTAAGTAAGTTTTCAGACATATGATAGTAGCTATTAAAAACCTTCCAGAGGCAGTAATACGGTAGGCAAAAGTAAGATAAATCCTGCCAGAATCAAAACCAAAACATATTTCCAGATGAATTTCACCCACTTGGCGTAGGGGACTTTCGCCATGGCGAGAGCTGCGACAAGCACGCCGGAGGTCGGGGTGAGCATGTTTGTAAAGCCGTCGCCGAACTGGAATGCCAGAACGCAGGCCTGCCTGGACAGTCCGATCAGATCCGAGAACGGGGCCATGATCGGAATCGTTATCGCGGCCTTGGCGGTGGCACTCGGGATGAGCAGGTTGATAAGAGTCTGGCTGCCGTACATCACGCTGAGAGCTCCGACCTTTCCGCCGTCTCCCAGGCCCGATTCGAGCCCGTGCAGGATGCTGTCCATGATGTGGCCGTTCTGAAGGATGACCACCATCCCGGATGCAAGTCCGACAACCAGCGCGGCGGAGAAGATGTCCTTCGCTCCGGCGACGAACTCGCGGGATATGCGCGAAGCCCCGAATCCCGCTGCCACACCGCAGGCTATGCCCATCGCGAAGAACAGGGCGGCAATCTCGGTGATATACCATTTCCAGACCGTGACTCCCACGATAAGGGCGACCATGGTCAGAAGCAGGATGACGAGCACGGCTATCTTACGGCCCTTCGGGACTCCGTCGTCCGTGTCGGCATTCGCAGTCGCGTCGTCAGAGGTGGGGGCCGGCTTCTTTATCCTCGCCGAATAGACCAGGATGAAAACGATCAGGGCTGCCGTGAGCAGGGCCCAGCACAGTATGCGGTAGCCCATGCCGGAGAAAAGCGGAAGGCCCGCCATCTCCTGGGCGATTCCTACCGTGAACGGGTTGAGAAAAGCGCTCGAAAAGCCGATGTTGGCCGCCACATAGACTATCAGCAGGCCGGTAATGGCGTCAAAGCCCATCGAAACGACCAGCGGGACCACGATCCCCACGAAGGGAATGGTCTCTTCGCTCATTCCGAAAACGGCTCCGGCAAGCGAAAACAGCAGGGTGATCCCGACAAGGACCCAGCGTTCGCTTCCCCGTATCCTTTCGACGAAGCGCCTGATCCCGAACGAAACGGCGCCTGTCGAATTGAGTATCCAGAACGCTCCTCCTACAATCAGGATAAAGACTATGATCCCGGCCTGCAGCTTGAACCCTTCGTAGAAGGCGCTGAATACCTGCCAGGTCTGCGGCACCGATTCGACTCTTTCGAAAGAAACCGTTCCGTCTTCTGCCGTCACATAGGCTCCGCCCGGCACGAACCAGGTTGCCACGGCGCAGACGAGAATCAGCGCGAACAGAATGACGAAAGCGTCCGGAGTGCGTTTTTGCGTAGCCATGTGAGCAGTTTATCGGAGAACTAATTTAAATCATATTTTACAAATTCACAATTTCATCGTATTTTTGCGATCCGATGGACCGCATACTGGACAGCATAAACCTGCCATCCGACCTCAAGTCGCTCAGCATGGATCAGCTCAGGGAGCTTTGCTCTGAGCTCCGCCGATATATGGTGGAAGTCTGTTCAGACCACCCCGGCCACCTCGCTTCGAGCCTTGGTGCAGTCGAGCTCATAGTCGGTCTCCATTACGTCTACGACGCCCCAAAGGACAAGTTCATCTTCGATGTCGGCCATCAGGCTTATGCACATAAGATCTTGACCGGGCGCAAGGACGCTTTCAGAAAACTCCGCACCAAAGACGGCGTGAGCGGCTTTCCGAAGATGAGCGAAAGCGAGTACGACGCATTCGGGGTAGGACACGCTTCCAACTCCATCAGCGCCGCTCTCGGCTATGCCGAGGCCTTCGCGATTCAGGGTTCGGATGCCCGCAGCGTGGCCCTTATCGGAGACGGAGCCCTGACCGGCGGTCTCGCCTTCGAGGCTCTCAACAACGCCGGCGCGAGCAAGGCCGATATCCTCGTTATCCTCAACGACAACAACCAGTCGATAGACAAGGCTATCGGCGGACTTCACCAGCACCTCTTCAGGATTACCTCAAGCAGCCGGTACAACAAGTTCAAGAACAAAGTCTGGAACAAGCTCGGCGACCGCGGATTCAGGCGCTTCCTGCAGACATGGCTCCGCTCCCTCAAATCGTGGATAGTCAAGCCGGTGGGCGGCGATGTGTTTGAGTCGCTCGGCCTTCGCTACTTCGGCCCGATCGACGGCAACGACATAGAGCAGGTGGTCAGCAGTCTCCGTAAGCTCAAGTCCATCCACGGCCCGCTGGTCCTCCATTGTATCACGGCCAAAGGCAACGGTTACGCTCCGGCCGAGGGCGACCCGGGCGTGTGGCATGCTCCCGGCAAGTTCGACCCGGAGACCGGCGAACGGATTATCTCCAAAGGGCAGCCGGACCGATTCCAGGACATCTTCGGAGAGGTCCTCTGCGAACTTGCCCGTGGGGACGGCCGTGTGATCGGCGTCACCCCGGCGATGGCGAGCGGCTGCGGAATGAAGGCATTCGCCCGCGAGTTCCCCGACCGTTTCTTCGATGTCGGCATCGAGGAAGAGCATGCCGTCACCTTCTCGGCAGGTCTCGCAGCGGCGGGTATGCGCCCCTTCTGCAATATCTATTCGTCCTTCTCCCAGAGAGCTTACGACCAGGTCATCCACGATGTGGCGCTCCAGAACCTCCCGGTAGTGCTGTGCCTCGACAGGGCGGGCGTTGTCGGCGAAGACGGTGCCACTCACCATGGCATGTTCGACCTTGCGGCCTTCCGCCCCGTCCCCGGATGCGTGCTCGCAGCCCCGGCCGACGGAACCGAACTCAAGCAGCTCATGTACTCCGCGCTCCGCTACGAGGGCGGCCCTTATATAATAAGGTATCCGCGCGGCGGTGCGCATGACACCCCCTGGAGGGAAGAGCCCTACCGCGAGCTGCCGCTCGGAAAAGCGGACGAACTCAGGGCAGGGAAGAAGGTCGCCGTGATCGCTGCCGGTCCCGCCGTCCACAGCGCGCTTCAGGCGGCCGGACAGTTCGGGGAGAACGTCGGGGTCTACAATTTCCGCTTCCTTAAGCCCCTCGACACCGAGATGCTCGATTCCATCTCCTCGAGGTACTCCAAGGTGATAACCGTCGAAGATGGCTCCCTGAAAGGCGGTCTTTACGGCGCGGTCTGCGAATACTACGCCGGGAAGATGCCTGTAGTGGGTATAGGGGCCCCGGACGCATTTATAGGGCATGATACCCAGGCAGCCCAAAGGCACGAACTTGGGATCGATTCCGAAGGAATTGCAAGAAAAATTTCGGAAATCTTATAAAAGTTTTTGCAATTGCGAAAAAGTTCCCTATATTTGCAATCCTTTTTGATAAAAGGGCATTGACAACACTGCCGATGTAGCTCAGTTGGCCAGAGCACGTGATTTGTAATCTCGGGGTCGAGGGTTCGAATCCCCCCATCGGCTCGCTTCTGCCTGAGCGTACAGCAGGCAAGTATCAGGGCAAGTACCAGAGTGGCCAAATGGGGCAGACTGTAAATCTGCTGGTTATACCTTCGGTGGTTCGAATCCATCCTTGCCCACCATCGAGAGGGTTATCCTCTTTGCGGGGTTCGTATAATGGCTATTATGCCAGCCTTCCAAGCTGGAAATGGGAGTTCGATTCTCCTACCCCGCTCGAGAAGAATGCCGATGTAGCTCAGGGGTAGAGCGCATCCTTGGTAAGGATGAGGTCATGAGTTCAAATCCCATCATCGGCTCTTTTTTTTTGACAACTTTTATATCATAATATTATGGCAAAAGAAACATTCGTAAGAACCAAACCGCACGTCAACATCGGTACTATCGGCCACGTTGACCACGGCAAGACCACCCTTACCGCTGCTATCACTAAGGTGCTCGCAGAAAGAGTGGCTGGTAACGAGGGCAAGATCAAGTCCTTCGACCAGATCGACAACGCTCCCGAAGAGAAAGAGCGTGGTATCACCATCAACACTGCTCACGTTGAGTACGAGACAGCCAACCGTCACTATGCACACGTCGACTGCCCTGGTCACGCTGACTATGTGAAGAACATGGTTACCGGTGCAGCTCAGATGGACGGTGCAATCCTCGTGGTTGCCGCTACCGACGGTCCCATGCCTCAGACCAACGAGCACGTGCTTCTCGCAAAGCAGGTTAACGTGCCTAAGATGGTCGTTTTCCTCAACAAGGTCGACCTTGTTGACGATGAGGAAATGCTCGACCTCGTTGAGATGGAAGTTCGCGACCTTCTCAACAAGTACGATTTCGACGGCGACAACGCTCCCGTTATCCGCGGTTCCGCACTCGGCGCTCTCAACGGAGAGCCTCAGTGGGAGGACAAGGTCATGGAGCTCATGAACGCAGTCGACGAGTACATTCCCCTTCCTGTCCGTCTTACCGACAAGCCTTTCCTTATGCCTATCGAGGACATCTTCTCGATCACTGGCCGTGGAACAGTCGTTACCGGACGTATCGAGGCTGGTACCATTCACGTCAACGATCCCGCTGAGATCGTAGGCTTCCGTGATAAACCCCTCACCACCGTTGTTACCGGTGTTGAGATGTTCCGCAAGCTCCTCGATCAGGGTGAGGCTGGTGACAACGTAGGTCTCCTCCTCCGTGGTATCGACAAGAAGGAAGTCAAGCGCGGTGAGGTTATTGCCAAGCCCGGTTCGATCAAGCCTTACTCTCACTTCCTTGGACAGATCTATGTCCTTAAGAAAGAAGAGGGTGGACGTCACACTCCTTTCCACAACAAGTATCGTCCTCAGTTCTTCATCCGTACACTCGATGTTACCGGTGAGATCACTCTCCCGGAGGGTGTTGAGATGGTTATGCCTGGCGATAACGTTGAGATCAACGTCCAGCTTATCACCCCTGTTGCTCTTAACGAAGGTCTTAGCTTCGCTATCCGCGAAGGTGGCCGTACCGTTGGCGCAGGTCAGGTTATCAAGGTTCTTGGTTAATCCTGAATGTAACTTCAGGCAGGCTCGCCCAAAGGCGCAGCCTGCCTTTTAGGGGAATAGAACAAGGGTAGTTCAGCGGTCTCCAAAACCGTCGATGTGGGTTCGAATCCTGCTTCCCCTGCTATCAAAGGTTACGCTTTGATTATTGTTTAACAGGCCCGGCTTTCCGCTTCCAATCCGCCGGGTCCATTAAATGTAAAGATGGGTAAGATAATCAATTACTTCAAAGAGTCTGCCGTAGAGCTCACGAAGAAGACTACGTGGCCGACCTGGAGCAAGCTCCAGAGTTCAGCCATCCTTGTGATGGTCACCACAGTGATCCTCGCGTTCGCGCTCTGGCTTATCGACCTCGCTTTCCAGCATCTGATGTCCCTTATCTACACACTGTAAATCTCTTACTTATATGGGCGAGATGAAATGGTATGTTCTGCGGACAGCAGGCGGAAAAGAAAAAAAGGCTGCAGAATATCTCCAGAAAGAGATCGAACGAGGCGGCCTTACCGATCAGGTAGCGCAGGTTCTGGTACCTGTAAAGAAGGAAATAATCACCAGAAATGGTAAAAGGACAGTGGCCGACAGGCTGCTTTATCCTGGTTATGTCCTTATCGAGTGCCAGCTCAGCGCGCAGCTTGAGAACATCATCCGCAATCTGGTTCCCGGTATGTCCGGTTTCCTTACTGAGAAGAAGGAAATCTCGGGCACCCAGTTCGAGCGCATCCCCGTGCCTATCCGTGAGGAAGAGGCCCAGAGGATCCTCGGCATCCAGGATGAAAATGCCGGAAGCGAAGCGCAGACTGTCGTGAACTACGAAATCGGCGAGTCGGTCAAAATTACCGACGGTCCTTTCAGCGGGTTCACCGGCACGATCGACGAGATTCTGGAAGACAGAAGCAAGGTTAAGGTCATCGTTGTCATTTTTGGCAGGAAGACCGCACTTGAGCTCAGCTTTACACAAGTAACAAAAGAATAGTATTTAATTATGGCAAAAGAAGTTACCGGATTTATCAAGCTTCAGATCAAAGGTGGAGCTGCAAATCCTGCACCTCCGGTAGGACCTGCTCTCGGTTCGAAAGGCCTCAACATCATGGACTTCTGCAAGGCTTTCAATGCAGCCACGCAGGCACAGGCTGGCAAAATCCTCCCTGTGGTCATCACAGTCTACAGTGACAAGTCTTTCACATTCGAGGTAAAGCAGCCGCCGGTAGCGGTTTCTCTCAAGGAAGCGGCTCATATCGCAACCGCATCCGGCGAGCCTAACCGTAAGAAGGTAGCGTCAGTAACCTGGGACCAGGTGAAGGAGATCGCAGAAGGCAAAATGCCCGACCTCAACTGCTTCACAATCGCATCCGCTATGAGGATGGTCGCAGGCACAGCAAGAAGTATGGGTATCACCGTGACAGGTGAGTTCCCCAAAGACCTTTAAAAAATCACGAGCAATATGAGTAAACTTACCAAAAATCAGAAGGCTGCGAAAGCCAAGTATGATTCGACAAAGGCATATTCCCTCAGCGAGGCTTGTGGTCTTTTGAAGGAAATAACCTACACAAAGTTCGATTCATCCGTTGAGATTTCCGTAAATCTCGGTGTTGACCCCCGTAAGGCCAACCAGATGATCCGTGGCGTTGTCACCCTTCCTAACGGAACGGGTAAGACCGTCCGCGTGCTTGTACTCTGTACTCCCGACAAGGTGGACGAGGCACTCGCAGCAGGCGCCGACTACGCAGGACTCGACGAGTATTGCGAGAAGATCAAGGAAGGATGGACTGACGTCGATGTCATCATCTGTACTCCTTCAGTGATGGCCAAGGTCGGTGTTCTCGGTAAGATCCTCGGTCCCCGCGGACTCATGCCGAACCCCAAGACCGGAACCGTCACCATGGACGTAGCATCCGCAGTCAAGGATGTCAAGGCCGGTAAGATCGACTTCAAGGTCGACAAGACCGGTATCGTACACACCGCTATCGGCAAGGTGTCTTTCACACCCGAGCAGATTTACCAGAACGCGGCAGAAGTGCTGAACGCCATCGCAAAGCTCAAGCCTCAGGCTCTCAAGGGCACATACATGCAGGGCGCTTCGATCTGCACTACCATGAGCCCCGGTATCAAGATTGATCTCAAGGCATTCCTCAACAGTGCCGAGTAAAATTTCAGTATTATGAAGAAAGAACTTAAAAATCAGATTATTGAAACCATCTCGGCTGAGCTGAACGCATACCCGGATTTCTACATCACAGACATCTCGGGCCTGAATGCTTCGCAGACAAGCACACTCCGTCGTGAGTGTTTCAACCAGGGGGTCAAGCTCACCGTAGTGAAGAACACCCTCTTCAATCACGTCATCTCCGCAAGCGAGAACGAAGAGATCAAGTCTCTGACCTCGACTCTCGTAGGCAACACCGCCATCATGTACACCAACGTGCCTTCGGCTCCCGGCAAGCTCATCAAGAAGCTTCAGAAGAGCGGATTCGCAAAGCCCGTTGTGAAGGGTGCATATGTCCAGGGTTGCGCCTACATCGGCGAGGACAAGCTCGACCAGCTCGCAGCTATCAAGACTAAGGACGAACTCATCGCAGACATCGTCTCTCTCCTCCAGTCGCCTATGCGTAACGTTCTCTCCGGCCTCCAGCAGGCTGCAGAGGGCAAGGCCGATGACGAGACTATCAGATAATATTAACAAACAAAAAAAGATAAATTATTATGGCAGATGTAAAAGCCCTTGCAGAAGAGTTGGTAAACCTTTCTGTTAAAGACGTTCAGGAACTCGCAAAGATTCTTGAAGAAGAGTATGGTATCAAGCCTGCAGCCGCTGCAGTCGTTGTAGCAGCTGACGGTGCCGGTGCTGGCGCAGCTGAGGCTGAGCAGACCGAATTCGACGTTGTCCTCACTTCCGCTGGTACTGCGAAGCTCGCAGTTATCAAGGTTGTCAAGGAGGCTCTTGGCCTCGGTCTTAAGGAAGCCAAGGATCTCGTCGACGGCGCTCCCTCAACAGTCAAGGAGAAAGTCTCCAAGGCTGAGGCTGAGCAGCTCAAGGCTACCCTCGAGGAGGCCGGAGCAGAGGTTGAGGTTAAGTAATCTCGCCCGCTTCCCCGCATAAAGGGGACAAAACAGGTTTAGAGCCGGGGTTAGTAGGCTCTAAACCTTTTTTCCGTCTAAAAAGTTTTTTTTCAATGCGCATAAACTTCGCCACATCAAAAATTCTGGAATACCCCGATCTGCTCGAGGTGCAGATGAAGTCGTTCCACGATTTCTTCCAGCTCGACACAACCCCCGAAAACCGCAGGAAAGAGGGTCTGTATCAGGTATTTCAGGAAATCTTCCCGATTGAGGACACGAGGAACAACTACAAGCTCGAGTTTATCGATTATTTCATCGATCCTCCCCAGTACTCAATCGACGAGTGTCTCGAAAGAGGCTTGACTTACAGCGTCCCTATGAAGGCGAAACTCCGCCTTTCGTGCACAGACCCTGAGCACGAGGACTTCGATACGCGCGTTCAGGATGTCTTCCTCGGAAACATCCCCTATATGACTCCCGCCGGCACTTTCGTGATCAACGGCTCGGAGCGTATCATCGTATCGCAGCTCCATAGGTCTCCAGGCGTTTTCTTCGACCAGAGCATGCACGCTAACGGTACGAAGCTTTATTCCGCCAGGATCATCCCATTCAAGGGATCTTGGATCGAGTTCGCGACAGACATCAGCAATGTGATGTATGCGTATATCGACCGCAAGAAGAAACTTCCCGTAACCACCCTCCTCAGGGCTATCGGTTACAACAGTGACAAGGATATCATCGACATCTTCGATCTTGCAGACGAGGTTGAGTGCAACCGCGAGGCCCTCGAGGCTTCAAAGGGCCGCAAGCTCGCAGCCAAGGTCCTCAAGACATGGATCGAGGACTTCGAAGACGAGGATACCGGCGAGGTCATCCCTATTGAGCGTACCAATCCTATCGTGGAGCGTGGCGAGATCCTCGACGATGACACCATCGCCGCAATTCTCGACACCGACACCAAGTCGATCCTTCTCCAGAAAGACGAAGCAAGTACTGCTGAGTACAGCATTATCTTCAACTCTCTCCAGAAAGACCCGACCAATACGGAGCTCGAAGCCGTCAGCTATATCTACAAACAGCTGCGTAACTCCGAACCGCCGGATGAGAACACCGCGCGCGACGTCATCGACAAGCTCTTCTTCTCCGAGAAGAGGTATGACCTCGGCAGCGTAGGCCGTTACCGCCTCAACAAGAAGCTCGGCCTTGATATCGATCCCGAGACCCGCGTTCTCACCAACACGGACATCATCGAGATCATCAAGTATCTCATCCAGCTCATCAACTCCCGCGCTGCGGTCGACGATATCGACCACCTCAGCAACAGGCGCGTCCGCACAGTCGGCGAGCAGCTTGCAAACCAGTTCAGCGTAGGTCTGAGCCGTATGGCCCGTACCATCAGGGAGAGGATGAACGTCAGGGACAGCGAGCAGTTCAACCCGATCGACCTGATCAACTCGAAGACTCTCTCTTCGGTTATCACCTCGTTCTTCGGTACCAGCCAGCTCTCGCAGTTCATGGACCAGACCAACCCGCTTGCGGAAATCACCCACAAGAGGCGTCTTTCCGCTCTCGGCCCCGGAGGTCTGAGCCGCGACCGTGCAGGATTCGAGGTCCGCGACGTCCACTACACTCACTACGGACGTCTCTGCCCTATCGAGTCTCCTGAAGGTCCTAACATCGGACTTATCTCCTCGCTGTGCGTCTATGCCCGCATCAACGAACTCGGTTTCATCGAGACCCCTTATCGCGACGTGCATGAGGGTAAGGTGGATCTGAGCCCCGAAGGTGTGCACTACCTCACCGCAGAGGAAGAGGAGCAGAAGCTCGTCTCGCTTGCAAACGTCAAGCTCGAAGACGACGGCACCATCGGTGTGGACAACATCCAGTGCCGCCTCGAGGCCGATTTCCCTGTCGTAGACAAGAACGAGGTCGACTATATGGATGTCGCTCCTAACCAGATGGCTTCCGTAGCGGCTTCGCTCATCCCGTTCCTCGAGCACGACGACGCTCACCGTGCCCTCATGGGTGCGAACATGATGCGTCAGGCAGTGCCTCTGCTCAAGCCCGAGGCTCCGATCGTCGGAACCGGTCTCGAAGGCAGGGTCTGCACTGACTCCAGAACCCAGATCATCGCCGAGCGCGAGGGTCTTGTGACCTATGTCGACGCCGACGAGATCCGCATCAGGTATGAGTACACCGAAGACGAGAAATTCGTCAGCTTCGCTCCCGAAGAGACCGTATACAAACTCCCCAACTACCGCCGCACCAACCAGAGTACGACCGTTAACCTCAGTCCTATCGTCCGCAAGGGCGACAAGGTGACTAAGGGTCAGGTCCTTACCGAGGGTTATGCAACCCAGGGCGGAGAGCTCGCTCTCGGACGCAACCTCATGGTGGCGTTCATGCCTTGGAAGGGATACAACTACGAGGATGCTATTGTGCTCAGCGAGGAGATGGTCAAGTGGGATGTCCTCACTTCCATCCATGTCGACGAGTACCTCACCGAGGTCCGCGACACCAAGCGCGGCATGGAAGAGCTTACCGCAGATATCCCCAACGTGAGCGACGACGCAACCAAGCGTCTGCAGGAGAATGGTATCGTGATGGTGGGCGCCCATATCGAACCGGGCGACATCATGATCGGCAAGATTACCCCTAAGGGTGAGAGCGATCCTTCGCCTGAGGAGAAACTCCTCAAGGCAATCTTCGGCGACAAGGCCGGCGACGTGAAGGATGCTTCCCTTAAGGCAAACCCTTCGCTGAGCGGTACCGTCATCAAGACAGCCCTCTACACCAAGCCCGCCAAGGAGACCGGCCGCAAGGCTGGCGCCACCAAGGCCGACCAGAAGACACGTATCGACCTTCGTCAGGCTGAATTCGATCAGAAGGCTGAGCGCCTCCGCACCGAATTCCTCCAGAGGCTTGTCGCGCTCACCAAGAACCGCAAGAGCAACGGAGTATTCGATCTCTACGGTGTCGAGATCATCCCCAAGGACAAGAAGTTCACAGCTGATGTCCTGAGGACCATCGATTACCAGAACATCAATTCAAGCGACTGGACTCCCGACGAGCATGTCAGCGAGATGATCTGCGAACTCATCAGCAACTACTGCCTCACCCTCAAGCAGGAAGAAGCAGTCTGCAAGAGAGAGATCGACAAGATCAAGATCGGTGACGACCTCCCCAACGGAGTTATGCAGCTTGCCAAAGTCTATATCGCCAAGAAGCGTAAGATCACCGTCGGCGACAAACTCGCCGGACGTCACGGCAACAAGGGTATCGTGGCTAAGATCGTCCGCCAGGAAGACATGCCGTTCCTCGACGACGGCACTCCCGTGGACATCGTCCTCAACCCTCTTGGTGTGCCGAGCCGTATGAACCTCGGTCAGATCTACGAATCAGTCCTCGGTTGGGCAGGAGAGCGCCTGGGCCTCAAGTTCAGCACTCCTATCTTCGACGGTGCAAGCCTCGAGGAGATCTGCGACTACACCGACAAGGCAGGCCTGCCTCGCTACGGCAAGACAGCTCTGCGCGACGGCGGTACCGGAGACTATTTCGACCAGATGGCAACGGTCGGCGTCATCTACATGATCAAGCTCGGCCATATGGTCGACGACAAGATGCACGCCCGCTCGATCGGACCTTACTCCCTTATCACCCAGCAGCCGCTCGGCGGTAAGGCCCAGTTCGGTGGTCAGCGTTTCGGTGAGATGGAGGTCTGGGCTCTCGAAGCATTCGGAGCATCCAACATCCTCCAGGAAATCCTCACCGTCAAGTCTGACGATGTCACCGGAAGGTCCAAGACCTATGAGGCTATCGTCAAAGGTGATCCTATGCCGCCGGCAGGCATCCCTGAGTCACTCAACGTGCTTCTGCACGAACTCAGAGGCCTCGGACTCAAGGTCACCCTGGATTAATTAACGAATTGATAGATAGAAAGAAATATGCCTGCTTTCAACAATAAGGAATCTAAGGTTAAGAGCAATTTCTCTACGATCAGCATCTCCCTCGCTTCTCCGGAAGACATCACCGAGAGGTCTTGCGGCGAGGTCCTGAAGCCCGAAACGGTCAACTACAGGACCTATAAGCCCGAGAGGGACGGCCTCTTCTGCGAGAAGATCTTCGGCCCTACCAAAGACTACGAATGCTACTGTGGCAAGTACAAGCGTATCCGCTACCGTGGCATCGTGTGCGACAGGTGCGGCGTCGAGGTCACCGAGAAGAAAGTCCGCCGAGAGAGGATGGGACACATCACTCTCACGGTGCCGGTAGCCCATATCTGGTATTTCAAGAGCGCGCCCAACAAGATTTCCGCACTGCTCGGTCTTCCTTCGAAGAAGCTTGAGTCGGTGATCTACTACGAGAAATACATCGTAGTCAATCCCGGCGAGAGCGGACTCGAGAAGATGGACCTCCTCGCTGAGGACGAGTATATGGATGTCCTGAGCCGCCTCCCCGGCAACGAGAACCTCTCCGACAGCGATCCTTCCAAGTTCGTGGCAAAGATGGGTGCCGAAGGTATCTATGACCTTCTCGCCCAGATCGATGTCGACGAACTCGGCAAGGAACTCCGTCAGAGGATGCTCACCGAGACCTCGCAGCAGCGCAGGGCCGAGACCCTCAAGAGGCTGCAGGTCGTAAAGTGGTTCCAGGAGTCCAAGGGCAAGAACCGTCCGGAGTGGATGATCATGAAGGTCATCCCCGTCACCCCGCCGGATCTCCGCCCTCTCGTGCCGCTCGACGGCGGACGCTTCGCCACTTCGGATATCAACGACCTCTACAGGCGTGTGATCATCCGTAACAACCGACTCAAGAAACTCATCGAGATTAAGGCTCCCGAGGTCATTCTCCGCAACGAGAAGCGTATGCTTCAGGAAGCGGTCGACAGCCTCTTTGACAACTCGAAGAAATCCGCAGCTGTCCGCAGCGAGCAGAACAGGGCCCTCAAGTCCCTCTCTGATTCGCTCAAGGGCAAGCAGGGACGCTTCCGTCAGAACCTCCTCGGTAAGCGAGTCGACTACTCAGCACGTTCGGTCATCGTCGTAGGACCCGAACTCAATATGCACGAGTGCGGTCTGCCTAAGTTCATGGCAGCCGAACTCTACAAACCGTTCATCATCCGCAAGCTCATCGAGCGCGGCATCGTCAAGACCGTCAAGTCGGCGAAGAAGATCGTCGACCGCAAGGATCCCGTGATCTGGGAGATCCTGGAGAACGTAATGAAAGGACACCCCGTCCTTCTCAACCGTGCTCCTACCCTCCACCGTCTGGGTATCCAGGCCTTCCAGCCGAGGATGATCGAAGGCAAGGCCATCCAGCTCCACCCGCTCGCATGTACGGCATTCAACGCCGACTTCGACGGTGACCAGATGGCAGTTCACCTCCCGCTCGGAAACGCCGCCGTCATGGAGGCGCAGCTCCTGATGCTCGGATCGCAGAACATCCTCAACCCTGCCAACGGCGCCCCTATCACCGTGCCTTCACAGGATATGGTGCTCGGACTTTATTACATCACGAAAGTCCGTCCCGGCGCTCTCGGAGAGGGCCTGAGTTTCTACGGTCCGGAGGACGTGATCATCGCGCTCGACAATGGCAAGATCGAGATGCACGCCCTGGTGAAAGTACGCCTTCCCAAGGACAAGCAAGATGCTTCCAAGGGAACCGAAATGGTTGAAACTACCGCCGGCCGCATCATGGTCAACCAGTATGTGCCGGACGAAGTTCCCTATGTCAATACCCTCATCGGTAAGAAGCAGCTCCGTACCATCATCACCGACGTCATCAAGAACACCGGTGTGACCCGTACGGCCAAGTTCCTCGACGACATCAAGAACCTCGGTTACTATCAGGCATTCCGTGCAGGAATCTCCTTCAACCTCGGCGACGTTATCATCCCTGAGGAGAAGAAGACGCTCATTGCGGATGCCTATAAGAAGATCGACGAGATCAAGGGCAACTTCGCGATGGGATTCATCACGAATCAGGAGCGTTACAACAAGGTGGTCGACCTCTGGTCTGCAGTGGACAACAACCTTACCTCTATCGTGGGTAAGCAGATTTCCGCTGACCAGCAGGGCTTCAACCCTGTGTTCATGATGCTCGACTCCGGTGCCCGTGGATCCACCCAGCAGATCAAGCAGCTCTGCGGTATGCGAGGCCTTATGGCCAAGCCGCAGAAGGCTGGTGGTTCCGGTGCAGACATTATCGAGAACCCTATCATCTCCAACCTTAAGGAAGGAATGACGGTGCTCGAGTACTTCATCGGTACTCACGGTGCCCGTAAGGGTCTTGCCGATACCGCCCTCAAGACTGCGGATGCAGGTTACCTGACCCGCCGTCTCGTGGACGTCTCTCACGACGTCATCATCAACGAAGAAGACTGCGGCACTCTCCGCGGACTCGTTGCTACGGCTATCAAGGACAAAGACTCGGTTGTGGAGTCGCTCGGCGAGCGCATCCTCGGCCGTACCTCTGTCCACGACATTCTCAACCCTCTCACCGGCGAGCTTATCGTCAGCGCAGGGGATGAGATCCGCGAGGCTCAGGCCGAACTCATCGACAAGCTCCCTATCGAGAGCGTGGAGATCCGTTCGGTGCTTACCTGCGAAAGCCGCAAGGGCGTGTGCGCCAAGTGCTACGGCCGCAACCTCGCCACCAGCCGCATGGTTGAGAAGGGAGAGGTCGTCGGTGTTATCGCAGCGCAGTCCATCGGTGAGCCTGGTACACAGCTGACTCTGCGTACCTTCCACGTCGGTGGTACCGCATCTTCAGCCGGTGCAGATTCGAGCATCGACTCCAAGTATGACGGCGTATTGAGGTTCCAGGAGCTTCGTACTATCGAAAGAGTCACCGACGACGGTGGCAAGGAGACAGTGGTGGTCGGCCGTATGACCGAGCTCAGCATTGTCGACGAAAATACCGGAATCACCTTCTCCCACTACGATATCCCTTACGGATCTGTCCTCTATTTCAAGGATGGCGACAAGGTGAAGAAGGGCGACAGGATCTGCGAATGGGATGCTTACAACGCAACAACCATCGTCGAATCTGCCGGTAAGCTCCGCTTTGAGAACATGGTCGAGGGTGTAACCTTCCGCAAGGACGCCGCCGACGAGTTCTCAGCATCCAACGACAAAGTCATCATCGAGTCCAAGGACAGGACCAAGAACCCTGCCGTAGACCTCGTAGACGCTGAAGGCAATATCCTCAAGCAGTACAACCTCCCTGTTGGAGCCCACGTTATGGTTGAGGATGGCACAGACGTCAAGGTCGGCGACGTGATCATCAAGATCCCCCGTGCATTCGGCAAGGCTAACGATATCACGGGAGGTCTCCCTCGAGTCACCGAACTCTTCGAGGCCCGCAACCCTTCGGCAAGCCCTGCAACCCTTTCCGAAATCAACGGTCAGGTCATCATGGGTACCATCAAGAGGGGTAACCGCGAGATCATCATCCGCAACCGCGCAGGTCTGGAGAAGCGCTACCTCGTTCCTCTGACCAAGCAGATCCTTGTCCAGGAAGATGATTACGTCAAGGCCGGAACTCCGCTGTCCGACGGCGGTGTGTCGCCCAGCGACATTCTCCGCATTCTCGGACCGGTCAAGGCTCAGGAGTATATCGTCAACGAAGTTCAGGCAGTGTACCGCCTCCAGGGTGTAAAGATCAACGACAAGCACTTCGAGATCATCGTTCGTCAGATGATGCGCAAGGTCCAGATCACCAACCCCGGCGACACCGAATTCCTCGACGAAGAACTCGTGGACAAGATGAAGTTCATGGACGTCAACGACGCCATCTACGGAAAGTTTGTCATCGAGTCTGCAGGGGATTCCCAGAAGTACACAGAAGGCCAGATCATCGGGGCACGTGAGCTCCGCAGCGAGAATGATTCCCTCCAGAGGCAGGGCCTCAAGGTGATGGCTGCGCGCGACGCAAGGCCTGCTACCGCGACCCTCATCCTCCAGGGTATCACTCGTGCAGCTCTCCGTACCAACAGCTTCATCTCCGCGGCTTCCTTCCAGGAGACTACGAAGGTGCTCAGCGAGGCAGCTATCCGCGGCCGCGTCGACCACCTCGAGGGCCTCAAGGAGAACGTTATCTGCGGTCACCTCATTCCGGCAGGTACCGGTCTGAAGGACTACCAGGATATCGTGGTTGGCCGTAACGACGAAGCCGTCGACGAACTCAACGAACTCTAATCTTCACTGCCGGGGCCTTGAGCTCCGGCAGTTTTTTTTCTTGGGGCACTCCGGTCATTGCCGTGTCTTGCCCCTTGCCGTGTCTTGCCCCTTGCCGTGTCTTGCCCCTTGCCGTGTCTTGCCCCTTGCCGTGTCTTGCCCCTTGCCGGGTCCCACCCGCGCGAACGCAAAGACCTCCGCCTCTCGGCTGGGGTCTTTTGCTGTCTCTTCCGGCATGCCCGGCCCGTTCGGCGATTCCTCTCGCTCACTCCCTCACCGGCCACACCAGCCGCGCACCTGCGCGGCGTCCCAGGCCTCTGAGGCCGCGAAGTCTTGAGCGGCCGGGGTTCCAAGGCCCCCGCCCTGGTTATGGCGGGGG
>CAMNNY010000119.1 GCA_946546175.1 uncultured Bacteroidales bacterium | reverse complement strand
TGGATAAGGTCGGCGAGCTCGAGCAGCCAGGGCTCTTTGGTGATATTGTAGTACCAGAGGACTATGTCGAGATTGTCTCCAGCGCGGTAACGGGCCCAGAAGGTATAGGTGTCGAGCGGCTTTTCGGGAAGGGTATTGAGCTGATAGCGGAAGTACTTGCCGAAAAAGTCGAGCACGCGCTTCTCGCCCGTAGCGTTGTAGTACTGCTGTAGGACCTTGAGCATCACGATGCGGGGCCACCAGTCAAGAGGCATCCCCCTCTGGAGGCCCTCCACGTAAGGGTAACCTTTATCGGGGCCGAAGAATCCGTCATCCTTCTGGCTGTCAAGGGCCCATTCCACCCAGCGCCTGGCCTTGGCCTTCAGCTGGTCGTCATCGAGGATATAGGCGAGCGGCAGCAGGCCGTCGACCCAGTAGGGGCCGCGCTCCCAGCGGTCGCCCTCGCCGCCGAGCCACCCGTTGTCGTCGCCGACGACCTGCGGATAGGTCTCGTCGAGGGTGGCCGTGATGCCGTCGCGCTGCCGCTCGAGAGCCTCGAGCAGCCAGCCCTGCGGCTTGATTGAGCCGAGCGGAAGTTCTTCGTATCTGCGGCTGAGTCCGGGGGCTTTGGGAGAGCAGCCCGCGAGCGCCAGCAGGAGTATCGGTATCAGGATTCTTTTCATACTGCTCAAAGTTACCGATATTCCTTCAAAAAGATACGTTTTTTAAAGTCTTTTTCGATTTATTTGCCCATATTGGGCTTCTTTCTACCACATCTGCGCCGACGGCGCCCCCAGGACTACCCCTTGACTTCCAGCAGGTCGTTCCAGTCGGTGGTGAAAAGCGGAGAGCAGAAGTCGCGGCGGATGCCGTCGGCGTAGTGGCCGGGGCGCTGGGTGGCGAGGCGCAGGAGATTGCTGCCGGGCTTGTTGACCTTGTCCATGATGGCGCTGATTTCGTCCTGCCGGCGGCGCATCTCGCGTTCCTCCTCGCTTTCGAAGAGCCGCAGCTGTACGGCGTCGGCAGCTACTATGTCTTCGATGACGACGCCGGCGCGCTTGTAGCTGTAACCCTCGCGAAAGAGGCGGTCGAGCGAGCGAAGGGCGGCGGCGACGATTGCCTGTGTAGAGTTCTGCGGCGTGTCGAGATGCTCAATCTCGAAGGGGTAGTACTGCGGGAGGTCGTCGCGGAAACGGTTGGTGTGGGCGAAGACGCCCACCGTGAGGGCGGCCGAACGCTCGCTGCGCAGCTTCTGGGCGCAGATGCCTGCGAAGTCGGAGACGCGCAGCCTGAGTTCGGCCTTGTCCGTGATCATCTCGGCGAACGAGCGGGAGGTGCAGATACTCTTGCGGCGCTCTTCGCGCTCGGCGCTCACAGCCGGTATCCCCTGCAGTTCTTTCCATGTCCTCACGCCGGTGACCCCCATGCGGGAGCGCACCCACGCTTCGGGCCGGCGGGTGAAGTCGAGCGCGGTCTGCACCCCGAGGGCCATGAGCTTGGGAGCACCTCTCCAGCCTATGCCCCAGACATCGTCTATCGGGGTCAGCGACAGGGCCTTGAGCCTCTTGTCGTCAGAGTCGATCACGCATACGCCGCGGTAGCCCGGATACTTCTTGGCGAAATGATTGGCCACTTTGCCGAGGGTCTTTGTCGGCGCGATGCCGATGCTAACCGGGATCCCCGTGCCGCGGCGGACACGCCTGATGAGATCCACGCATACAGCGCGGTAGTCCTCCGGCTGTATCCCGTCGAGCGAGAAAAACGCCTCGTCAATCGAATATTTCTCGATACCAGGGAGCGTCCCCGAAAGGATGCGCATGACCCTTTCTGAAAGATCCCCGTAGAGCGTATAATTAGATGAGCACGCCACCAGCTTTCCGCTTTCGACCAGGGGTCGAAGCTGAAAGAAGGGCGTGCCCATCTTTATTCCCATCGCCTTGGCCTCATTGGAGCGGGCGACGGCACATCCGTCGTTGTTGCTCAGGACTACGACCGCCTTCCCCTCCAGCTGGGGCTGGAAAGCCCTTTCGCAGGAGACGAAGAAGTTGTTGCAGTCGGCAAGAGCATACACGGCGTGTTAGATTCGCTTGAGGATGGCCTCGGTCTGCTCCTCGTAGCCGGGCTTGCGAAGGAGGGCGAACATGTTCTTCTTGTAGGCCTCCACGCCGGGCTGGTTGAAGGGATTGACTCCGAGCACGTAGGCGCTTATGCCGCAGGCGAACTCGAAGAAGTAGAAGATGGCGCCGAGGTTGTACTCGTTGATGCGCTCGATTCCGACCTCGATCTGAGGCACTCCGCCGTCGATGTGGGCGACCTTGACGCCGAGTTGGGCCATTGCGTTGCAGTGCTCTACATGCTGGCCTGCGAGGTAGTTGAGCTGGTCGAGGTTCTGGGCGTCGCTGCCGATCACTACCGAACGGTTGGAGTTAGCTATGCTGATGACCGTCTCGAACATCACGCGGCTGCCCTCCTGGATGAACTGGCCCATGGAGTGGAGGTCGGCGGTGTTGGTGACGCTTGCAGGGAAAATGCCCTTGCCGTCCTTGCCCTCGGACTCGCCGTAGAGCTGCTTCCACCACTCGGCGAGGTAGGTGAACTTCGGATTGTAGGTTACGAGGATCTCAACTGCCTTGCCGTACTCCGTATGGAGAAGGTTGCGCATTGCTGCATACTGAACGGCGGCGTTGGCTGCATCTTTCCTGAGGAGTGCTTCGCGCTCGTCGGCCGCACCCTTGAGGAGCGCGCGGGCATCGAAGCCGGCGAGGATGACGGGAAGAAGGCCTACGGGGGTGAGAACGCTGAAACGTCCGCCCACGTTGTCGGGAACGACGAAGGTCTTGTAGCCCTCCTGGGTGGAGAGGGTCTTGAGCGCGCCCTTTTTAGCGTCGGTTATGGCGACGATCCTCTCTGCGGCTTCCTTCTTGCCGTAGGTCTTTTCTACGAACTCCTTGAAGATGCGGAAGGCGACTGCAGGCTCGGTGGTAGTGCCCGACTTGGAGATCACTACGACGGCCGTGTTGCGTGTCTCGGCGAGGTCCATAAGCTCTGAGAGATACTCTTCGCTCAGGTTGTTGCCGGCAAACACGACTTTTGTCTGAGGCTCCACGAAACTGTGGGAAAGGGCCTCGATGGCGCACTTGGCTCCGAGGTACGAACCTCCGATACCGATTACGATCACGAGGTTGACGCCCTTGGCTTTCCAGCTGTCGCGGACAGCCTCGCACTCGCTGATGAGCGACTCGGGGGTGTCCACGGGGAGGGTCTTCCATCCGAGGAAGTCGTTGCCGGCGCCCGTTTCGCTTTGGAGGACGTCGAATGCCTCAAGGGCTTTCTCTACATATTTCTGATACTCTGCATCTTTGACAAAGGAGCTGCAGCCTCCTACATTTACTTTTACCATATCGTACGATGATTTGATTTTCAATTCAAGTCCGGCGGCCGGGCCGGAAAGGGTTACAAATTTAACTAAATAATGCGTATTTTTGTAATTGACAGGTAAACCTGAAGAAAACAAAATTTTTTTTAAAGGGTATGAAAAAAATATTTTTCGCCGCTCTCACGGCCCTCGCAGTCTGCTCATGCGGCACGTCCAAACTTGCAAGTCACGCCCCGGAGAAGGTGGGGATCGTCGCCCACCGCGGATATTGGAACTGCCCTGAGGCAGGTTATGCCCAGAACAGCGTAGCATCGCTTCGCGCGGCGCAGGAAGCCGGATTCTGGGGAAGCGAATTCGACGTGCAGCTCACAAAGGACGGTATCGTGGTCTCCAACCACGACAAGGAGTACGGCCCGGAGAAAATGGTCATAGCCGAACACACCTACGCTGAACTCACCAAGTACACCCTTCCCAACGGAGAAAAGCTCCCGACTTTGAATGATTATCTGGAGCAGGGCGCGAAGTGCCCGACGACCATGCTCGTCCTGGAAGTCAAGAAGCAGAGCACCGACGAAAAGACGATCGAGCTCGTGGACAAATCGATGGAGATAGTGAAGGAGTGCGGGCTCTACGACCCTTCGCGCATCATGTTCATCAGCTTCAGCAAAGTCGCGTGCGAGAGGATAATCGAAAAACACCCGCAGTTTGAGGTCCAGTACCTGCTGGGCAACATCTCAAGCGGTAAGCTCAAAGCCCGGGGCTACACCGGAGCCGACTACCACCAGGCTCTGTTCTCCATCGAACCGTCTCTGATCAAGAATCTCCACAAAAAGGGGCTCAAGGCCAATGTCTGGACGGTCGACAAGCCCGCCAAGATGAAAAAGCTCTTTGCCAAGGGCGTTGACCAGATCACTACCAACGCTCCGATGGCCGCAAGGGAGCTTCTGGGAGAGCGCGAAGACCGCAAGTAACTACTTTGTTTTGTGGATTACGTAAGTAACTGTCCCCCAGATAGAAAAGTCATTACCTTCTTCTATGTGGATGGGGCGGTACTTCTTGTTTGCCGGCAGTAGCCAGATATCGCGGCGTCCAAGTATATTATAGGAAGACGGAGCCTTGCGGGCCTCTCTGACAGGCTGTCCGGGATCGTGGAACGAGACGAATTTCAGGGCAAATTCCCCGTCGACAAAGCACACGCACATATCCCCTTCCGAGGGCTCGACCGACTTGTCGATAACGAGCACGTCGCCTTCGCACACGCCGGCATCAATCATCGAGTCGCCCACTACCCTGCCGTAGAAGGTCGATTCGGGATGGCGCACGAGCTCTTTGTTGAGATCGATTACGCCCGTCATATAGTCCTGAGCCGGTGAGGGAAATCCTGCATGGATTCCCTCAAGGGCCATCTGTATCATTCCGTCTTCTTCTTGTTTCATATATCGGAACTTTATCTGATGTGGGCCGAAAAGCCGTGCCCAGTGTCGACAACGCCACCCGGAGAGCCAACGCCGCCCGAGGCAATCAAGGAAATCCAGCGGCTGATCAGCAGCACGCGAGCACGGAGGGCGTTGTAGTCAAGGGTTTCGGGGGTATCGCCGGCCTTATTGGTATTCATTGTAACTCCGGAAGTAAATACCACGGAAGGTATTCCGGCAGCCAGAAACGCCGTCTGGTCGCCTATCTTACGGTAAAACAAATTGGTAAAGCTCTCGCTTTTGTAGTAGTCGAAGTGGAGGTCAATCTTGGTAAGGCGGGCGCACTCCCGCATGGAATCCGACCATTTCTTGCCGCCGAGGGCCATCAGCGAGAGTGGCTTACGCTTGTTTACAGGCGCGAGAGTGGAGCCGAGGACATCGAGATTTACCATCAGACGCACCTGGAGTTTGGACTTGCGAATCTCGGAGAGCATATGACGCGCGCCGGCGAAGTCGCGGCCCCTGGCGTCGAAGGCGACGAAGATAATGCCGTCGCGACAGTCCCGGCGCACGGTATTCGCAACCGCAATCAGCGCAGCCACTCCTGAAGCATTGGAGTCGGCTCCGGGATAGACCTTCTCTCCTATCCGTCCAAGTCCGTCGTAGTATGCCCCGACAACTATCCATTTGCCGGATTTGCCAGGCAGAACCCCGACCACATTGCGCCCGGTTACATCTGAGACCTTGAACTCGTGGTACCAGTTTTCCTCAAAAGGCAGCAACCCCGCCGCTTCGAATTCGTCCCTGATCCACTGGCTTGCGTATCTGGCTCCGTCGGTGCCGGCCCTGCGCCCTTCGAAAATCGGGTCACAGAGTATCTCCACGCTCTCGCGCAGCGCTGCTGCGGAGGCTCTCGAGCGCGGGCCTGCCGGCAGCCGGTCGAGCAGCGTCGCCCGCAGCTCCGGAGCCTCCGGAGCCAAGCTGCGCCTCACCCTCACCGTGTCGTGAACAGGCTCGGGAGTGGCAGTTTTCTGCCCCCACAACAGGCTGCCCAACTGGGCAAAAGCCTTAGTCGGAGCGGCCAGCACGGCGGCCAGAAAAAATATTTTCGCCAGTCTCTTTAATTTGGGCACGAATAATGTTATCTTTGTTGGATACGCAAAAATAAGTAAAAATTGTGACACGCATCGGCAAAATCCTGACAATAGCAATCGCGGCCATAACCATGGCCATGCCGCTGCGTGCCCAGTGGAACACGGAAGTGCTTGAGCTGCGTGGCCGCATCGCCCTTCAGGACGGCAAATACGCCCAGGCCATCGAGCAGTTCAACATTCTGGCCCATCTCGACACCACAGCCTACTGGACCTACTTCTACCGCGGAATCGCCAAATACAACCTGGGAGACATCCGCGGCGCCCGCAAAGACTTCGACCGGTCGATCCGCATCAATCCCCTGTTTACCAACGGTTACCACTACCGCGCCATCACCAAAAGCGGAGTCGGCGAGTACGACGACGCACTCGAAGACCTCCAGCACGCCATCGACCTCCGTCCGGGTTTTACAGGGCTCTACTTCAGCCGTGGTGTCACTTATTTCCTTGCCCAGCGCTTCGACGAAGCCGTCTCCGACTTCGACCGCTATATCCGCCACAACACCGACGACCCGTCGGCCTACCTCAACCGCGGAGCGAGCTACCTGTTCCTGGGCGACACCACCAAGGCCCTTGCCGACTACAACAGGGCTATCCGCCTCGACCGCTACGAACCTGAGGGTTACATCCGCCGCGCCCGCCTCTACGCTTCGCAGCAGAAGTACGACCTCGCCATTTCCGACATGGACCAGGCTATCAGCCTCGACCAGGACAACACCCTCGCCTACTTCAACCGCGCGCTGATGCTCTACGAGACCAAGGACTACAACAACGCGATGGCCGACCTCAACACCGTGCTCGCCTACGAGCCCGGCAACGCCCTGACCCTCTACAACCGCAGCCTTATCCGTATGCAGGTTGGCGATTTCGAGGGCGCGCTCGACGACATGGACAGGGTCATCAACATCAACCCCAGAAACGTCCTCGCCTACTTCAACCGCGCCGCCTGCCTGATCGAACTCGGCCGCCTGCGCAGCGCACTCGCCGACTACGACAAGGCCATCGAACTCTACCCCGACTTTGCCAAGGCCTACCAGAACCGTTCATACGTAGAGAACCAGCTGGGTATGAAAAAGAAGTCCAAACAGGACTACGAAACCGCCCGGAAAAAGATACGCGACTACCTTGAGGGCAAGAATTCAGGCGCTCTCTCAGACACCTCGAAGCGCTTCAACTCGCTTATTGCGCTCGATGCCGACTTCGCCAAAAAAGACTTCGACGACGAGCTCCTGCAGCACCGCGACATCGACATCCGCCTGCGTCCGCTCTACCGCCTGACCATCGGAAGCCGCCGGGTGCAGGGCGAGGTCGCATTCTCCGGCCGCTACTCTCATCCCGAGCTCGACCGATTCATTTCCTCCCAGCTGATTCCGGTAGAAGCAGCCTCATCCTACGGCGAAGCTTCTCTGGGCACGAGCCTTGCCGGCTACGATCCTGCCCGCAAAGATGTCACCTTCGCAAGGGCCCTGCGCAACGTCCGCGACAAGCAGTACAACGCCGCTCTCGCAGACTACAATACCCTCATTGAGGGCAGCGACGGAGCAGAGAAAGCCTTCTATCTGGTCAACCGGGCAGTACTGCGCGCCGAGATGATCGACTTCATAGCATCTATCGGCAGCAGCGTGCAGACCCTCACGATGGACAACGAAGGCGCGACCAAAACCAGGGTCAGCGACCGCGCCGAACACCACTACGACTACTCCGAGGCGATCGCCGACATGCAAGATGCCCAGGCCCTCGTGGGCGATCTCGCCTACATCAACTTCAACCTCGGCAACCTCTACTGCCTGCAGTCTGCCCCCGTCCAGGCTATCTCTTACTACGACAAAGCAATCGAGGAATACCCGGCGATGGGAGATGCCTACTACAACCGCGGACTCGTGCTTATCTTCCTTAAAGACAAGGAAAAGGGCTGCATCGATCTCTCGCGCGCGGGCGAACTCGGAGTGGCAGACGCCTACAGTGTAATCAGCAAATACTGCAAAGAAGATGGCAGAGATTAGGTTCCAGAGTTTTTCGTCGGGCAGCTGCGGCAACTGCTACTTCCTCGGCATCCGTGAGGGCGACGAGATGAAGGGCGGCATCCTTATCGACGCTGGCGTGAGCATGCGGCGCGTGAAGCGCTGCCTCCAAAGCGAAGGACTCGGATTCGACGATTTCCAGGCCATCCTGATTACCCACGACCACCTCGACCATATCCGTTCGCTGGGCTCCTACGCGAAGCACCTCCCCCGTCCCATCTGGGCGAGCGAGACACTCCACAAAGCCCTTTCGCACCACTTCATCACCGCCGAATACGTGCCCGCCTGCAGGAGGATACTCCTCAAGGACGAATGGAACGAAGTGCTGCCCGGGCTTGTCAGCGTGCGCTATTTCGTGGTGCCTCACGACGCCACAGAGACCGTTGGCTTTGCCATACGGCTTCCCGGCCACAACTACGTCCATATCACCGACTGCGGCCGGATGACGGACGAGGCGCTTGACTTCTGCAGCAAAGCCGACACCGTGGTGCTCGAGTCCAACTACGACCCGGCGATGCTCGCCTGCGGTCCCTATCCGCCCGATCTCCAGCGGCGCATCCGAAGCGGCAGCGGCCACATGAGCAACGACGAATGTGCCGAGGCTATCCTGAAGATAGCCCACAAGGGGCTGAGGAACCTTTTCCTCTGTCACCTGAGCGAAAACAACAATACCCCCGAACTGGCCTACGAGTCGGCAAGAGCCGCTCTGAAGCAGTGCGAATACAAACCGGTCAGACTGGAAGCCCTTCCACGCCAGACCCCGTCCCAACTCATAACACTCTGATGAAGCAATTCTGGAAGATTATAAAGCGATACGTCAGGCCATACACAGGCTACCTCGGAGGTTCAGTCCTGCTGAACATCCTGGCGGCCGTGTTCAATGTGTTCTCGTTCTCGCTCCTCATCCCTATCCTCAAGATCCTCTTCGACACCTCCGGAACAGTCTACACCCTGATTCCCTGGAGCGAAGTCACTGATTTCTCCGGTCTCACGAACAACGCTTACTACTACGTAGGGGAATGGATTTCGAACTACGGCACCAGCAAGATCCTCCTCGTCCTCTGCCTTGTATTCTGCCTCATAACTCTCATCAAGACAAGCTGTTACTTCGCCTCATCCGCCGTGATGATCCCCATCAGGACCGGTATCGTCAAGGATATGCGCATGGAGATCTACCGCAAAATCCTCTCTCTGCCCATCGGATTCTTCTCGCAGGAGCGCAAAGGCGACATCATCGCCCGCATGAGCGGCGATGTGCAGGAGGTCGAGACCTCCATCACCAGCACCCTCGACATGCTGATCAAGAACCCCATCCTGATTGTCATCTACCTTTCGGTGCTTTTCGCCATGTCCTGGAAGCTCACCGTCTTCACCCTCATATTCGCTCCCCTCATGCTCTTCATAATGAGCGCAATCGGCCGCAAACTCAAGGCCCGCTCGCTCGAAGCGCAGCGCTATTGGTCTGACACCATGTCGCAGGTCGAGGAGACTCTCGGAGGCCTGCGCATCATCAAGGCCTTCCTTGCCGAGGGCAAGATGACCGACCGCTTCAATACCGTCACGGGCAACATGAAGAGCAAGAACACCCGCGTGGGAATCCGTCAGGCAAGCGCCCACCCCGTGAGCGAATTCCTCGGCAGCGTGCTGATAGCGATAGTCCTATGGTTCGGAGGCACCCTCATCCTGGGCGATCACGCCTCGATCGACGCCCCTGCCTTCATTTCCTACATGACCATCCTCTACAGCATCATCCAGCCTGTAAAAGACCTCTCGAAGGCCGCATACGCGATCCCCAAGGGCCTCGCTTCGATGGAACGCATCGACAAGATACTCGGAGCTGAAAGCCCCATCAAGGAGCCTGCCGCTCCCAAGGCCCTGCCCGCATTCGAGAAGGGCATCCGCTTCGAGCATGTAGACTTCTCGTACGACGGCAAGAGGAAAATCCTCGACGATGTCAGCCTCGAGATTCCGAAGGGCAAGACCATCGCAATCGTCGGAGCATCCGGCGCCGGCAAATCAACCCTCGTCGACCTGATCCCCCGCTTCTGGGACGTCAGTGCAGGCTCTGTGAGCATCGACGGGCTGGACGTACGCGATGTCAGCACCCACGACCTCCGCGCGCTGATCGGCAACGTCAACCAGGAGCCCATCCTCTTCAACGACACTATCTTCAACAACATAGCCTTCGGGGTTGAAGGCGCCACCCGCGAGCAGGTCATAGCCGCCGCCAAGATAGCCAACGCCCACGACTTCATCATGGAGAAGCCTATGGGCTACGACGAGAACATCGGCGACCGCGGAGCAAAACTCTCCGGCGGACAGCGCCAGCGCATCTCAATCGCCCGCGCCATCCTCAAGAACCCTCCCATCCTCATCCTCGACGAAGCCACGGCATCGCTCGACACTGAGTCCGAGAAGATAGTCCAGCAGGCCCTCGAAAGGCTTATGAGCAATCGCACAACCATCGCCATCGCCCACCGTCTGTCTACCATCAAGAACGCCGACGAAATAGTAGTGATGGACGAAGGCAGGATAGTAGAGCGCGGCCGCCACGACGAACTGATCGCCCTGGGCGGCTACTACGCCAAACTCCACGACATGCAGGCGCTATGACGAAGCAGTCAATATTCTGGAAGATAATGCTCCTGCTGTATCTGGGAGCCGTGGCATATCTTTGCTTCGCAAGCCAGGATGGCCTTCCCAAGCTCGCCCAGTGGAAGTTCCCCATCCCGGCAGACAAATGCGTCCATTTTGCGATGTTTCTGCCATGGCCGTTACTGTCGTGCCTTGCAGTGAAGCCGGTGGGACAACGCTCCGCTCGCACCATTCTCCTGCTTCTTGGCATGACGCTCCTCGGCTTTGCCCTTGCGGGCATCACCGAATGGGTTCAGGGGCTGCTCCCCTACCGGTCAAAGGATATAAACGACCTTATTGCAGATTCTCTTGGTCTGTGCAGCGGGGCTCTTCTTTTTGCGGCTTTCTATCCTTTTTTGCAAAAATCAAGAACTCGTTGATCGAGAAATTGAGGATACCCGAGAAGCACAGGGCAATAAGGTTACAGATAAACGCAGGCCAGCCAAACGCAAATGCTATCACATTGAGGATGATCATCTTCAGGACGAAAGCCGATATACACGAAAGGTTGTACTTCCAGAGGTGGCTCAGGAACGCTCCCTTCGTGCGCTGGGCGATACGGTCTCTCCACACATAGAAGAAAGCTGTGCAGTAATTCACAATCACGGCGCACTCGAACGAGATCATGGGCGAAAGCACATACTGTTGGAAGTGGTTGTCGTCGAAGATGAAAGTCGACAGGACCCACAGTACAACAGTATCGGTGGCAGTCCCAAGGAGGGTTGTCACCGAATACTTCAATGCTTGTGTGAGAACCTGCTTGACGCGTCCCATCTGACTACTCGCTGCGGCGCTTGGGTAGAGGATCTGCTTTCGAGAACGCTATACCGTCCTTTATGAGAGTGGTAAAATAGATGACGGTGAGGATCAGGAGCACTCCGCTGGCGAAATAGTCGAACATGCCGATTACGACAGGCTGACCGAGGAAGGTCGTGATCTTCTCGTAGTTGTGGACTGCCGGCACGAAATGATAAACCATCGTAATGAGGATCACGATCACTCGGAACTCGGTAGGTCCCATTTTACCGTAGGTGAGTTTGTGCTCGCCCTTAAGGTCGATAACGATATATGCATAGATGCTCAGAAGCAGGTAAACTACCAGCACGAGCATTGCAACTGCAAAATGAAGCATTCCGGAAAGGCCGACTCCGATGCAGACCATCGAGAGCGTGATGCCGTCCATATTGTGGTCGAGGTAGAAACCGTAGACCGGACGCTGAGTCTTACGCACGCGTGCGAGAGTACCGTCGAGGCTGTCGCCGAACCAGTT
>CAMNNY010000118.1 GCA_946546175.1 uncultured Bacteroidales bacterium | reverse complement strand
GGCGAGATTAGCAGGTTCTGTGAGTGCGAGCGGCCTGACTTGAGTGATCGGCCTACCAAGGTAACTGCCGAAAACCTCCGCTCCCGCCGAGCGGACTTCTTGGCCTGGGCACAAGGCCCTCGCGCCACTCGCGCGGAACCGTGAGTGGGGTGCGGAGGGCGTGCTACACGCGAGGGCTTCGCAGGGCGAAGCGGTGGAGGGGCAGAGTAGTACAAATATTTATCAGAAGATCGCCGGTCGGGGGCCGGCGATGACGTGGAGGGGTGAGGAGAATCCATGAAAGGAGGCGGGAGATGGTGTCCGGCGTTGCAGTTAAGCGCGAAATTTGGTACATTTGTAAGGATGAGCCTACGGCTCGCGATTACTGTTATGAAAAGGTTTTTTTTAATTGCAGCGGGACTTCTCGCGTGTGTTCTCTCTCCGGCGGAGACTATCAAGGGCTCTGACGGCAAGTTGTCTTACATCGGTCGTACGGAAGTATCAGAAAATGGCTCGGTCAGCTTCGACTGGAGCGCGACGACCGTGAGGGTTGCCTTCAAAGGCAAGAACCTGAAAATCAAGTGTTCCGACACCCACAAAGATTATTTCAACGTGTGGATTGACAAGGAGCAGGGGCCGCGCGCGGACTTCGTCGTGACGGTAAATTCTGCGGATACGGTGCTCACGCTCATCACGACGAAGAAGACAGCGCGGCACACCGTGATCCTCCAGAAACGCACCGAGGCTGAGCAGGGTACATTCACCCTCCATGAACTCACGACCGACGGCAAGTTCGAGCAGGCGCCGGCCCCCAAAGCCCGCCTGATCGAGTTTGTGGGCGATTCTTATACCTGCGGCTACGGAGTGGAGGCGCTGCACCGAGGCGATCCGTTCCTTCCTGCCGAAGAGAACCCTTCACAGACCTATGCCGACGTGCTCGGCCGTCTCTTCGGGGCGGAAACCGTGCATATCAGCCACAGCGGTCGCGGCATCGTTCGCAACTATGGCGATTTCAACCAGCACGAGAACATGATCAAACTCTACGCACAGACCTTCGACCAGTACAAGGAGGATGCGTGGACCCCGACCTACAAGCCCGATCTAGTTGTCATTTACCTCGGCACCAACGACTTCTCGACAGATAAGCAACCCAACCTCTGGGCATGGTGCAACAACTACCGCCTTCTCCTCCAGAAAATCCGCGAATTCCACGGCCCCGACGTCCCCATCCTCTGCATGGCTTCTCCCTGCGACGAGCAGATGGACGACTATGTAGCCGAAGCCGTCAGGCGCAGCGGAGTCGACGGCGTCTACTTCGCTCCGATTCTGTCGAACTGCTACAAACTCGACGATACCGACCTTGGCGCCGCCTGGCATCCCAACTACAACGGCCACCGCAAAGTCGCATCGGTCGTTGCCCCCTTTGTCTCAACAGTAACCGGATGGGAACTTCCCGAAAAATTCTATGAATAAGACACTTATCGCATCACTTGCAGGGCTGTTCGCCCTCGCTACCACGGCTTCGGCCCAGGTATTCACCAATGCGGAGACCCTGCCTCTCTACGGCAAGGCCCGCGAAGACACTAAAGAGCGCTACGAGCGACTTCCCGCGGAGTTCGAAGGCCGTTCCCGCGAGGGGGTATGGTATCTCGGCCGCCACAGCGCCGGACTCTACGTGCGCTTCCGCTCCAACAGTACGGCAATCTGGTGTCGCTGGACGGCAAAGTTCGGCTGCCACATGAACCATCAGACCCTCACAGGCACCCGCGGCGTCGACCTCTATACCCTTACGGCAAAGAACGAATGGCGCTTCATGGGCGCAGGCAGGCCTGAAATCAACGACAAGACCACTACCTCACGAATCATCGGCGACATGACCCCGGAATGGCGTGAGTATATGCTCTACCTGCCTCTGTACGACGGCGTGACCTCGGTTGAGATCGGCGTGGACTCCACCGCAGTCGTGGAGCAGCCCGCGGTCGACCTGCCCAAGTCGGACAAGCCGATCGTGATGTACGGAACGTCCATCCTTCAGGGAGGCTGCGCCAACAGGCCCGGCATGGCCCACACCAGCATCATCGAGCGCAAACTCAACCGCGAGGTCATCAACCTTGGCTTCAGTGGCAACGCTCTTCTCGACTACGAAATCGCGGAGCTTATGGCATCGGTCAAAGACCCCGCAATCTTCGTGTTCGACTATGTGCCCAATGCCTGGGACTACCTGATCAGCGGCGAGCAGGGAGAGAAATTCTTCAGGATCGTGCGCGACGCTCACCCTGATGTCCCGATCCTCTTCCTCGAGGATCCCTACTTCAGCTACTACGAGTGGGATGCCCATATCCGCGAAGAAGTCGACAAGAAAAACGCAGCCCAGCGAGCTCTTTTCAAAAAGCTCAAGAAGCAGGGCGAAAAGAATATCTGGTACCTCAAGTCCGACGACATGGTCGGCCACGACAACGAACCCTTCGTCGAAGGCCTTCATTTCACGGATCTCGGTATGATGCGCTACGCGGAGTGGCTCACGCCCCACATCAAAAAGCATATGAAGAAATAGCCAATTTATTCGTAAATTAGGGGACTTAATCTACGTACTTGATGAAGATACTGAAACTTACCCTCGCCGCGGCAGTCGCACTGTCGCTCGTATCTTGCCGGACAGCAGACGAAAAGCAGGCTGCAGCCCTTGCAAAGCGCATTATGGGCCCGCAGGCCGGAGCAATAGTCTTCGAGCAGGTCAAATCCGAAAAAGACTGCTACGAACTCAGTCAGAATGGCTCCAAGATTCTTATTAAAGGCAATAACGCCAATTCGATGGCGGTAGGCCTCAACCGCTACCTCCAGCAGTACTGCCTGACCAATGTCAGCTGGTACGACTTCAACCCGGTGGAGCTTCCGGCAACATTGCCCGCAGTCCCCGAGCCGGTAAGCGGAACGGCGGATGTCCCCGAGAGGTTCTTTCTCAACTACTGCACCTTCGGCTACACCATGCCCTGGTGGAAGTGGGAGCAGTGGGAGAGATTCATCGATTGGATGGCCCTCAACGGCGTCAATATGCCTCTTGCCATCACAGGCCAGGAGGCAGTCTGGCAGAAAGTGTACCGCAAGTACGGCCTCACCGACGAGCAGATCCGCTCGTTCTTCGTAGGACCCGCCCATCTCCCGTGGCAGAGGATGTGCAACCTCGACCGTTGGGAGGGACCGCTCCCGCAGGGTTGGATCGACGGGCAGGCCGAGCTTCAGAAAAAGATCCTCAAGCGCGAGCGCGCCCTTAACATGAAACCGGTCCTTCCGGCCTTCGCCGGGCACGTCCCCGCCGAACTTGCAGAGGTCGTCACCGAGCCCATAGACACCTTCCGCGTCAGCTTCTGGGGAGGTTTTGCCGACAAATATCGCTGCACCTTCCTAAGCCCCATGGACCCGATTTACTCAAAGATCCAGAAAGACTTCATGGAGGAGCAGACCAGGATGTACGGCACAGACCACATCTACGGCGTCGATCCCTTCAACGAAGTGGACGCTCCGTTCTGGGATCCCGAGACCCTCGCCAAGATATCGAAGGGCATATACGACTCCATGACAGCGGTCGACCCCGACGCCATCTGGCTCCAGATGGGCTGGCTCTTCTACGCCGACGAGCGTCATTGGACCGATGAGAATATCAAAGCGTACCTCACCGCCGTGCCTCAGGGCAGGATGATCATCCTCGACTATTTCTGCGACCATACTCAGATATGGAAGCGCACCGAGAAATTCTACGGCCAGAAATATATCTGGTGCTACCTCGGCAACTTCGGCGGCATGACCGGAATAGAGGGTGACCTCAGGCAAAACAGTGCGTGGATAGACGACACCAAGGCTAACGGCGGCCCCGGATTCGTGGGCATAGGCTCCACCCTCGAGGGCTTCGGAGTCAACGAGCCCATCTATGAAGCCGTCCTTGCCAAGGCCTGGAACACTGGCATCACCGACGACCAGTACATCGACAATATCGCCGACAGGCATCTCCATAGGGTCGATCCTGCTTTCAGGGCCTACTGGCGCGCGCATATCGACAAGATCAGCATCACCCACTCCAAGACTTCGAGTTCGAGCCTTATCTGCGCCCACCCCAACCTCGAAGGCGTATGGCACTGGACCACGCTCTTCAACCGCGGATACGACCCCGCCGAGCTAGAGGAGGCGCTCAAGCTCCTCGAGACGGTCGAAGGCGAGTCGGACTACCTGAAGTTCGACCTTGCCAATGCCCGCAGGCAGGTGCTGGACAACCGCGCCGTGGCTATCCGCGACCGTTTCGCCAGGGCCTACAAAGACGGCAACCGTGAGGCGATGGTCCAGGCGTCGAAAGAGTTCCTCTCGCTGTGCGACCGGCTGACGGAGGTGCTCAAGACGCGCCCCGAATTCTCGCTCTGCAACTGGATAGACGATGCCCGCAGCTGGGGCAAAACGGCAGAAGAGAAGGACTACTACGAAATGAACGCCCGCACCCTTATCAGCGTCTGGGGCGACTCCTTCCACCTGTGCGACTACGCCAACCGCGACTACGACGGCCTCGTGGAGACTTATTACAAGGTCCGCTGGCAGATGTTCTTTGACGCCGTGCTTGCGGCCTTCGACTCCGGAGAGCCGTTTGTCAACGCAAAGAGCACCGGCTATGTCGGATACTCGCCTCAGGGCAGCGCCGACGGCGTGATCGGCCGCGCTCTCCAGCTCGACCGCGACATTTGGGACTTCCAATGCCATTGGGCACAAATCAGATAATATGATGAAGAAGACGATAACAGCCGCACTCGCAGCGGCAGCCATTTTCACAGCTTGCAGCGCCCCGACCCAGACGGGCAATACCGTCACATCCCCCGACGGCAGCCTTAAAGTAACGGTTGATGCGGTCGACGGCACGCTCTGCTACAATGTAGTCAAGGATAACGACACCATAATCAGCAACTCCCGACTTGGATTCGAGTTGATGGGCGGCAATGTTCTGGGCACGCATACGGAGGTGCTTGAAGTTACCAGAAGCTCCGTGGACGAGCAGTGGGAGACTGTCTGGGGCGAGCAGCGCCTCATCCGCGACCGGCACAACGGCGCAGTCTTCCACACGGCATGGCTCGATGTTGAGGTGCGCGTGTTCGACGACGGCCTCGGCTTCCGCTATATCTTCCCGGAGAGCCTGGGAAATATCGAAATCCGCGACGAACTCACCGAGTTCCGCTTCGCTCGCGCCGACCACAAGGCTTGGTGGCTGCCCGAGGACGTGCCTTATTATGAGTCCTATGCCAACCACACGGAGTTCAAGGATGTGACCCTCGCGCATACTCCTTTCACCATCGAAGGAGCCGACGGCCGGTTCTACTCCATCCACGAGGCTGCTCTGCTGGACTTTGCGAAGATCAACCTTAAGCCGACCGACGAAAGGACCCTCAAGGCTGAGCTCGTCCGCTGGGCCGACGGCACTGCGGTCTATGTCGGTGAAACCCGCACAACCCCTTGGCGTACGCTCCTCGTTACAGACCGTACCGGTGGCCTTATCGAGTCGCGCGTGATGCTCAATCTCAACGAGCCCTGCAAGATCGAGGACACTTCCTGGATCAAGCCCGGCAAGTATATAGGCATCTGGTGGATACTCCACAAATATCTCTACACCTGGTACTACGACGAGAACAATCCCGAAGGCCACGGCGCAACCACCGAGCGCACCAAGCGCTATATCGACTTCGCCGCCGACAACAACATCCAGGGAGTGCTGGTCGAAGGCTGGAACCTCGGCTGGAACGGCGACTGGACCAAGAACCTCTTCAGCTTCACGCAGGCTTATCCCGACTACGACTTCGACGGCATCATGAAGTACGCCGCCTCGAAGGGAGTCCAGATGATAATCCACAACGAGACCGCTGCCAATACCGAAAACTACTTCGCGCAGATCGACAGCGCCTATGCGATGTATCAGCGCTACGGCATGCACTATGTCAAGACCGGCAATGTCAATGAACTGCTCGACGGCAAGGAGGCCCACGACGGCCAGTACGGCGTGAACAAGCTCCACGAAATAGTCGAGAAAGCAGCTGAGTATCAGATATGTATCGACGAGCACGAGCCGTGCATCCCCACCGGCGTCTGCCGCACCTGGCCCAACCTCATGACCGGCGAGGCCATCCGCGGTCAGGAGCACGACGCGTGGGAGCGCGACGGCGGCAACAAGCCCGAGCACCAGACGGTCGTGCCCTTCATCCGCGGCCTCGCCGGCCCGATGGACTACACCTTCGGCACCTTCGACTTCTCCAACCCCGTCAGCCCGTTCAGCCGCGTGCGCACCACGATAGCCAAGCAGCTTGCCCAGTACGTAGTCATCTACAGCCCCCTGCAGATGGCCAACGACGATCCTTCGGCCTACGAAGGCGTGAAGGCATTCGACTTCATCCGCGACGTGCCTACCGACTGGGAGCAGACCAAGGTAATTGACGCGGTTATCGGCGACTACATCGTCACCGCACGTCAGCAGCGCGGCGCTACCGACTGGTTCCTCGGCGCCATCACCGACGAGAACGCCCGCGAACTCAGCGTCCCGCTCACCTTCCTCGGCAAGGGCAAGTGGCTCGCCCAGATCTATGCCGACGCGCCCGACGCCAGCTGGGAAGACAACCCCACGGCAGTCCAGTACAGCGAAAAGGAACTCACCTCCGCAGACACTCTCGAGCTTAAGCTCGCCACATCCGGCGGATGTGCCATCAGATTCATAAAGAAATGAGACTCAGGATACTAACTACCATCGCGATCGGCCTGCTCACGGCGGCCGGCCTCCAGGCGAGGACGACTGTCCTCGATTCGCCTGACGGCTCACTCAGGATAACGGTCACCGACGGCGGGTCGCTGTCGTGGTCCGTCAGCAAGGGCGGCCTTACCGTGCTCGAGCCGAGCGAGATAGCCATCGACATTGACGGGATCAGTCTCGATGCGAAGCTTCGCCGTATCAGCCGCCGCTCAGTCGACAATACGCTCACGGCAATCGTCCCCACCAAGTTCCGCAACGTCCGCGACCACTACAATGAGATGGTCCTTACGATGAAAGGCGGCTGGAGCGTGGAGTTCAGGGCCTACGACAATGGAGCTGCCTACCGCTTTGTAACAGCCCTCAAGGGCGGCATCGAGGTGAAGGGAGAGACCGCCGAGTGGAATTTCCCTTCGGGCTCGAAGGTCTACTGGGCTAACGAGAAGAACCCCGACTACATCACCCACTGCGAGGCTTTCTTCAAGGAGAAGGTGCTCGACGAAGTGGGCACGGATACTTACTCATTCCTTCCGCTGAGCCTCAAGACCCCCGAAGGAGTACGGGCGGTTGTTACGGAGACCGACCTCTTCGAGTATCCCAACATGATGCTCCGCTCTGCGGGCAAGGGTTCGCTCAACGCCGAGTTCCCCCGCATCATCGACGGGTATAAGATGCGCACCGACCGCGACGTGACCGTCACCAAACTCGCCGACTGCATAGCCCGTACGGGCGGCAGCCGGACCTTCCCCTGGAGGGTGCTGTGCGTGGGCACTGACCGTGAACTCCTCGAAAACACCCTCGCATGGCAGCTCGCGACCCCTGAGCAGCCAGGCGACTGGAGCTGGGTGGGGCCCGGCAAGATAAGCTGGGAGTGGTGGTCGGCCATCAACGTGTTCGGAGTCGACTTCGAGGCAGGTGTCAACACCGAGACCTACAAGTATTTCATCGATTTCGCAGCCCGCTACGGACTCGAGTATATCCTTTTGGACGAAGGCTGGTCGGCTTCGACCCTCAATATCGTCGAGACCAAACCCGACCTCGACCTCCAGGAGATAATCGACTACGGCCGGCAGAAGGGCGTGGGCGTGGTGCTCTGGACTCTCTGGACCCCCATGCTCGCCGACCTTGAGCATATCCTCGACGTCTACAAGAGCTGGGGAGTCGCCGGCATCAAGATCGACTTCATGCAGATGCAGGACCAGAACATGGTCGACTTCTACACCCGTGTAGCGAAAGAGTGTGCGAAGCGTAAACTCGTGGTTGACTACCATGGAGCATACAAGCCCGCCGGCCTGCAGCGCAAGTATCCCAACGCCATGACCTTCGAAGGCGTCCACGGCATGGAGCACGACAAAGACTCCGACGACATCTCGCCCGACCACGACATGGTCCTGCCCTTTACCCGTATGGTCGCGGGTCCGATGGACTACACTCCGGGTGCGGTAGGCAATGCCACCAAGCAGGACTACAACCCTCTGTGGTTCCATCCCGTGAGCCAGGGCACCCGCTCCCACCAGGTAGCGCTGTTCGTCACCTACGAGAGCCCTCTGATGATGCTCTGCGACACTCCGTCGAAGTACTACCAGGCTCCTGAGTACACCGAGTATCTTTCGAAGATCCCCACCGTGTGGTATGAGACGGTAGCCCAGGAAGCAGTGGCAGGGGAGTACCTCATCATCTCCCGCCGCACTCCCGACGGCCGCTGGTACTCAGCAGGTCTCACCAACTGGCAGGAGCGCGACCTTACCCTCGACACCTCCTTCCTCGGAAGCGGCGAGTGGGTGGCTACCATCCACCGCGACGGCCCCAACTCCAACACATGGGCCGAGGACTACAAGATAGAGAAAGTCACCGTCAAGGCAGGGGACATCCTCCCCGTCAAGATGGCTAAAGGCGGCGGTTGGGCCGCAGAATTCGTCAGAAAATGAAAAGACTGAGTTTAGTACTTGCCGTATTGCTGCTTTCGGGCGCGGTCGCTTCTGCCTCTTCGTTCGTTGTGAGCGGTGTGGTCTCTGACCAGAGCGGCAAGCCTGTGAGTGGCGTCAAGGTCACCGATGGCTACAAGTTCGTGCGTACGGACTCCTACGGCCACTACCTGATCGATGTCCACGACGATGCAACCTTCGTCTACCTGACCATCCCGGCGGGCTATGAGGCCCCCGAATGGCACGGAGCTCCGCTTTTCTACCGTGAGCTCGACCGTTCCGAAGGCGCGAAAGGGCAGAGGGCCGACTTCTCGCTCGTCCGCACCGGCGTCGATGAGACCCGCCACCAGTTCATGGTGTGGGCCGACGTGCAGGTCTATGAAGAGCAGGAGATAGAGCTCGTCAGGAAGGCGGCGGCCGATGCCGCACAGGTTGCCGAAGAGTCGGGCCTGCCTACCTTCGGCGTGTCCTGCGGCGACATAGTCGGCGACTGGTGGACGGGAATGTCGGTCGATATCCACAAGGCTACGGCCGAGGCCGGGTTCCCCTTCTTTACCCTCATGGGCAACCACGACTACAAAGGGGACGAACAGACCAACGAAGACTCCAAAACCCTATACACCAAGCTGTTCGGTCCCACTTACTACTCGTTCGACAAGGGGCGGGTACACTATATCGTGATGGACGATGTGTTCAACTACGTCCGCCACTACATCGGATATATCGAGAAGAGCCAGCTGGAGTGGATCAGGCAGGACCTCGCAGACGTGCCGGCAGGCAGCCTCGTGGTGCTGTTCTCCCACATCCCCACCTATAGCTCCGCCGCGACGGAAGGAAGGTGGAAAGACGAGAAGTTCAACGACATAGTGACCAACCGTCAGGCCCTCTACGATATCCTGAAACCCTACAACGCCCATATCTGCTCGGCCCACAAGCATTTCGCCGAGAATTACGAGATTGCCCCGGGCCTCATGGAGCACAACCTCGCTCCGCTCAGCGGCCTCTTCTGGCAGGCGCTCATCGCCTCCGACGGCATTCCCTGGGGTTACTACGTCTACGAAGTGGACGGGTCCGACCTTAAGTGGTATTTCAAGCCGGTAGGCCTTTCGAAAGACCATCAGTTCAGCGCCTACAGGGTGGGCGAAGACCACGAACTCCCCGACTGCATCGTCGCCAATGTCTGGAATTACGACCCCAAGTGGAAGGTCGAATGGAGCGAGAACGGCGTGCCTCAGGGCGAGATGGAGCGCTACACCGGCCACGATGCAGGGTTCCTTCGCGAGTACGACGGCAGGGCAGAGAAGGAGTTCAAGTGGAAATACACCTGGGCCGCCAATACGGTGCATCTCTTCAAGGCCGAGCCGCTCAGCCCCGATTCGTACGTGGAGATCACGGTGACCGACCGTTTCGGAACCAAGTACACCTGGAACAATTCCCGCGACATCTATAAGACCAATGCTTATACCTGGAACTCCGAGTCCGTGACCGATGGTCAGACCGTGGCCTCGGCCCGCAACGTTCCGGAACATCCCGAGTTCGGCAAGTTTACGGGTGCGAGCCGCCTGGAGACCTACCTCTACAATCTCGCCGTCGACGAACTCTGCCTCGACAAGGAGGCCGACGGCACCTACCGCACCGGGCAGTACTGGGGCGGAGTATGGACGCGCGACATGAGCTACAGCGCCATCCTCTCGCTTGCGCACCTCGACCCCGACGGGATGAAAAAGTGTCTGCTCCGCAAGGTCGACCGCAAGAACCGTATCATTCAGGATACCGGCACCGGCGGTTCGTGGCCTTGTTCGACCGACCGCGAGGTGTGGATAGCAGCAGCGTGGGAGATTTATCTCGAAACCGGCAGCGAAGCCTGGCTCAGGCAGATCTATGGTATCGTCAAGCGCAGTCTCGAAGCAGACCGGGCGGTTGTGTGGAACCCCGCAACGGGTCTCTACCGCGGCGAGTCGTCGTTCATCGACTGGCGGCAGCAGAGTTACCCGACATGGATGCAGCCCGCCGACATCGCGCAGAGCGAGTGTCTCGGCACCAACGCCGTGTTCTACCGCGCCCTCGATGTGATGTCGATGATGGCGCGCAAGCTCGGTCACCGCAACGATGCCAAGAAGTACTCCCAGCAGGCAAGCCAGCTAAAGCAGGCCATCAACTCCTACTTCTGGATGGAAGGCGAAGGCTACTACGCAAGCTATATCTACGGCCGCGACTCGAGAGTCCTCTGCCCGCGCAGCGAGACCCTCGGCGAGAGCCTTTGCATACTTTGGGATATTGCCGATTCTGCAAAAGCAGCTACGATTATGAAGAAGATGCCGGTAGCGCCATATGGGCCGACCGTCTTTTCTCCCCAGATTGCAGCGCGCGACAGCGCATACCACAACAACGGCATCTGGCCCTTCGTGACGTCCTTCTACGGGAAGGCGGCCGCGAAGGCGGGGAACCGTGCTGCGCTGCTGCACGCCCTCGGTTCCAACGCGCGTGCGGCCGCCGTCTTCGGCTCCAATATGGAGAACTTCGTCGCTACTGACGGCTCGAAGAACACCGCACTCGACTCGCCGCGCCAGCTTTGGAGTATCGCGGGCTATATAGGGCTTACACGCAGCGCCCTGCTCGGAATCAGCTACGAGCAGGACGGAATCCGCTTCGCTCCCCTCGTGCCTGCCTCTATGCTTGGTTCGCGTTCGCTAAAGGGCCTGAAGTACCGCGACATGACGCTTAATGTGACGGTTACCGGCGAGGGCTCTCTGATCAAGAGTTTCACGCTAGACGGGCAACAGTCCGAGCCGTTTGTTGCCGAGTCGCTCAGGGGCGTACACGACGTGATGATAGTGATGACCAGCGACTGGTATGCTCCCTCAGATGTTATCAATATCAAGCCTGTCCAATGGGATATCGACAACCCTCGGGTGAAGGTGGTGGATGGCAAGCTTGAGTGGTCGCCCGTGAAGGATGCCGTGCAGTACCAGGTGCTGCTCGACGGCCACGGGGTCGCAACTACCGAAGCGACATCGTTCGAGATCAAGGATGCGGGCGAATATGTCGTGATCGCCAAAGGCATCTCCGGGACTCACTCGTTTATGAGCGAGCCGGTCCGCGTGGGCCTCGGCGAGTTCTCGATTCCTTGTGAGACCACCCTCGGCACCAAGAGAGGCACTCAGCTCAAGCTGATCCTCGTCGCTCCCGCGACTAACACCTATCTGATTGATTTCAATTATTCCAACGGTAACGGCGACCTCACTACCTTCCAGAAGTGTGCGACCCGCACGCTCTACATCGACGGGAAGAAGGTCGATTCTGTGGTGATGCCGCAGAGAGGCACCGACTGGAACGAAAGCGGTTGGACGGCGGCCTCAAGGGTCGAACTTACGGCAGGAGAGCACACCCTTGAACTACGTTACTCAGACGATAACATAAATATGGACATCGACACCGACAGCGCCGTAGTCCATCAGGTAAGATTGTCATACAAAATCAAATAAGCTATTATGAAGGTAATTATCAAGCAGTCAAGCAGGGAGGGCTCCATCTGGGCAGCCCGCCACATCGCCGCAAAAATCAACGAGAAGAAGGCCCGTACCGACGAGCCGTTCGTAATCGGTCTCTGCACCGGATCCACTCCGATCGAGACTTACGCGGAGCTTGCAAGGATGGTTAAGGCAGGAGAAGTCTCCTTCAAGAATGTCATCTCATTCAACATGGACGAGTATGTCGGCCTGCCCGAGGATCACCCCGAGAGCTACCATTCATTCATGCACCGCTACCTCTTCGACCTCATCGACGAGCCCGCGGAGAATATCCACATCCTCAACGGCAACGCTCCTGACCTCGATGCAGAGTGCGCCGCCTACGAGAAGGCGATCGCCGCTACCGGCGGATTCGACCTCTTCCTCGGAGGCATCGGCGAAGACGGCCACATCGCGTTCAATGAGCCGTTCTCGCCGCTGACCAGCCGCACCCGCGTGGTCACTCTCACGGAGGATACCCGCATCGTCAACAGCCGTTTCTTCGGAGGCGACATGAACCTCGTGCCGAAGCAGGCCCTTTCGGTAGGCGTAGCGACCGTTACCGATGCCCGCGAGGTGGTGATCCTGGCCTTCGGTCCCAAGAAGGCCCGCGCAATCCACGATGCAGTCGAGGGCCCCTACAGCCACATGTGTACGGTTTCCGCCCTTCAGAACCACCAGAACGGCATCATCGTCGCCGACGAGGCTTCGGTAGGCGAGCTCAAAGTCAATTCCTATAAGTATTTCAAGGCTGTCGAAGCAGCAGAAAAACTCTAGTGTAATATGAAACTTAAATCTTTAGCAATTTGCGCACTCGCGCTTCTTTCCGTCCTTCCCCTCGCCGCAAAGGGTAAGAGACAGGTAGGTATTGTCGCTCACCGCGGATTCTGGCTCTGCGAGGCGGGTGGCAATTCCCACAACAGTATAGCTTCCCTCAAGGCTGCCCAGGACGGCGGCTTCTGGGGCAGCGAGTTCGACGTGAACATGACCAAGGACGGCGTTCTGATGGTTTTCCACGACGATGCCGTAGCCGGCATGAAATTCATCGAGCACAATGCTGCCGAGTTTGCCGAAGTGCGTCTGCCCAACGGCGAGAAGATCCCTACGCTCGACGAGTATCTCTCGCAGTTCGAAAAGAACAAGAAATGCCGCGTAGTGTTCGAACTTAAGTTCCATCCCTACGAGCTCGAAGAGACAGCGGTCGACAAGAGTATCGAATGTCTTAAGGCCCACGGCCTGTTCGATCCCAAACAGACCATCTTCATCTCTTTCTCGATGCATGAGTGCATGCTCTTCGCCCAGAAGTGCCCCGGATTCACCGTCCAGTTCCTCGGCTCCGACCCCGATCCCGATGTGACTTTCGCTAACGGCGTCAACGGCGTCGACACTTATTTCGGCACCCTCTACCAGAAGACTGACTGGTACTCCAAGGCCCGCGCAAATGGCATGAGCGTCAATGTCTGGACTGTCGACAACAAGGAAGACATGCGCAAGATGATCGAGATGGGCGTGGACTACATCACCACCAACAAACCCGACGTGCTTCGTCAGCTCCTTAAGGAGATGAAGATCAAGGAACTCAAAGCCGGCAAGAACTTTAAAACACCCAAAAAGAAATAATGAAGCATTTTTCACTGCCCAAAGACGGCGGTCTCATCGAGAAAGGTCTTCCTAAAGACATTCTCCACAGCAAGGAACGCATTTTCACCGAAATCTTCGAAACCCCTTATGAGGCTTCGCAGAAGGTGGCTGACGAGGTGATTGCGGCTGTAGGGGCCTTCAAGCCTTCGGCCTCAAAGCCCCTCTTCAAGCTCGGTCTCACTACCGGTGCGTCGCCTGCATCGCTCTACAACGATCTTAAGAGGGCCTATGCCAATGGCGAAGTTTCTTTCGCCAATGTAGAGGTCTTCTCGGTCGACGAGTACTATCCGGTGGCATCAGACGAGGCGCAGAGCCGCAACTACAGGCTCCGCTCCGAGCTTCTGGATTCGATCGACATCAAGAAGGAGAACATCCATATCCCCGACGGCACCGTGCCCGAGGAGAAGATCTCCGAGTATTGCGCGGAGTTCGACAACCTTGCCCGTGGGCTCGACCTGCTGGTTATCGGCGTGGGTGAGCAGGGACAGGTAGGATTCAACGAGTCGTGGACCGACCGCGGCAGCCGTACCCGCGTGGTGCTTCTGCCTTACCAGTCGCGCAAGCGTCAGGCCCGCAACTTCAACGGCGATATCCTCCATACTCCTTCCCAGGCTATCACCATGGGTATCAGCACTATGATGTCGGCCGCCAAGGTCATCCTCATGGCATGGGGCGAGGAGAAAGCCGACATGGTCCAGAAGATCGTCGAGAAGAAGATCGATCCCGACTATCCCGCTTCGTTCTTCCAGATGCACCCGAACGTCAAGCTCTATGTCGACGAGAACTCCGGAAGCGAGCTTATCCGTATGGTCTCGCCGTGGGTCATCGGCCCCTGCGAGTGGACTCCGAAGTTTATCCGCAAGGCGGTCATCTGGCTCTGCGACACCGTCCATAAGCCTATTCTGAAGCTTTCCTATCAGGACTATCTCCAGAATTCCCTCGGTGAGCTGGTCGAGAATTTCGGCCCCTACGACCAGATCAACATCAAGGTCTTCAACGACCTTCAGCATACCATCTCCGGGTGGCCGGGCGGCAAGCCCAACGCCGACGATTCGACCCGTCCGGTGGCTTCGAAGCCTTTCCCCAAGACGGTGCTCATCTTCTCGCCTCACCCCGACGACGACGTTATCTCGATGGGCGGAACATTCATCCGTCTTGCCCATCAGGGACACAATGTCCATGTGGCCTACCAGACCTCCGGCAACGTAGCCGTCCACGACGATGTGGTCATCCAGCACATGGATGCCGCACGCGAGCTCGGTTTCGGCGACCGTGTGGAGGAGGTGCAGAAACTTGTGGCCTCTAAGGTGCCCGGCGAGCCCGAGCCTCGAGCCCTGCTCGATATCAAGGCGGCCATCCGCCGTTCTGAGGCCAAGGGCGCCGTACATTCCTTCGGTCTGGATTATTCCCACGCCCACTTCCTCAATCTCCCGTTCTACGAGTCCGGCGGCATCAAGAAGCTGCCCCGCTCGCAGGCCGATGTCGACATCATCAAGAATCTCCTCTGCGAGCTCAAG
>CAMNNY010000117.1 GCA_946546175.1 uncultured Bacteroidales bacterium | reverse complement strand
TGAGGAGCCTGAAAAAGACAATGAACCTGCCGCCGAAGCCGCCAAGCCCGCGGCCAAGAAACGCGGCCGTAAGCCTAAGGCCCAGAAAGAGTCAGAAGCTACCGCAGAAAAGCCTCAGACGGAGTCTGCAGCTGCGTCAAAGCCTTCGGCAGAACCCACTCCCGAGCAGAAAAAGGCCGCAATCCTTGCAAAAGCCCAGGAGAGGCTCGAGCGCAAGAAGGAAGGCGCTGCTGCCCAGAATGCAGGCCAGCCCAAGCCCCAGAACCAGAATCAAAACCAGCAGCCCCAGAAGCCGAAGGTCCCCGAGTATGAGGGCACGGTAGAGGCTACCGGCGTTCTTGAGATCATGCCCGACGGCTATGGCTTCCTGCGCAGTTCGGACTACAACTATCTCAACAGCCCCGACGATATCTATATCTCCCAGCAGCAGATCAAGCAGAACGCACTCAAGAACGGCGACACCGTCACGGGCGAGATCAGGCCTCCTCGCGAGGGAGACAAATACTTCCCTCTCGTCAAGGTCAAATACATCAACGGACGCACTCCCGAGTTTATCCGCGACCGCGTTCCTTTCGACTTCCTCACTCCCCTTTTCCCGGACGAGAAATTCAACCTCCTTGGCCATGGACACGGCTCGGATCCTTCCTGCCGCATCGTAGACATGTTCTCTCCTATCGGCAAGGGTCAGCGAGGCCTTATCGTCGCGCAGCCTAAGACAGGTAAGACCATGCTCCTTAAGAGCATCGCCAATGCCATTGCGGACAACCATCCCGAGGTCTACGAAATCGTGCTTCTTATCGACGAGCGCCCTGAAGAGGTTACCGACATGCAGCGCAGCGTCAAGGCAGAGGTTGTGGCCTCCACCTTCGATGAGCCGGCCGATCACCACGTGAAGGTGGCCAACATGGTTCTCGAGAAGGCCCGCAGGCTTGTCGAGTGCGGACACGACGTCGTTATTCTCCTTGATTCAATCACACGTCTTGCGCGCGCTTACAACACCGTGCAGCCTGCATCAGGCAAGGTGCTTACCGGTGGTGTCGACGCCAACGCCCTCCAGAAGCCGAAGCGTTTCTTCGGTGCTGCCCGAAATGTAGAGGGCGGCGGTTCGCTCACCATTCTTGCTACTGCTCTTACAGAGACAGGCTCCAAGATGGACGATGTCATCTTCGAGGAGTTCAAGGGTACCGGCAACTCCGAGATCCAGCTCGACAGGACCCTCGCCAACAGGCGTATCTTCCCTGCTGTCAACGTTGTGCTCTCGGGTACACGTCGTGACGACCTCCTGTATGAGAAGTACAACGGTCAGAGGATATGGATCCTGCGCAAGCTCCTCGCCGACATGAATCCTACCGAAGCGATGAACTTCATGCTTCAGCTCATGGACGAGTACAAGACCAACCAGGATCTGCTCGACAATATGAATAAGGTGAGCCCGCGCGAGGCCAAGTACTACGATTCTTTCTAACGGTAGAACCGGTCGTTGTCGATATTGGACTGCTCTTTGGAGAAGAGTCCGGCGACAAAGCCAAGACCGTAACCCCATAGCTGCACATAAGCGGCAGCGACGCTCAGGAGCCCGATTTTCGGGCTCTTGTTCTGTTTTGTGGAGTCCACGAACACGAGGAGGGCATAGATGAGGTCAAAGGGCAGGATGAGCGAGGCGAACACAAAGCCGAGGGGCAGGAGGTGGACAAGTTTCAACGAACCGGGATGGCGCCTGGTAAGAGCAATGCGCGCCTTGCCGGAGTTCATGACCTGGCGGAAAAATTTGCGGAAATCTGTGCGGCGCTTGTGGTAAAGCCACATCCCGGGGATCAGCTGGGTCTTGTAGCCGGCTTCGACTATCCTCATGCTGAGATCGACATCTTCGCCAAAACGCATGGGGGCAAATCCGCCCATGGCGGCAAAAACGGCCTTGCGCACTCCCATGTTGAAAGAACGCGGGTAGAAACGTGTGATCTTGCGCTTGCCTCCGCGTATTCCCCCCGTGGTGAAAAAAGAAGTCATCGAGTAGCTGATGGCCTTCTGGATAGGGCTGAAATCCTCGCTTGCGCGGTCGGGACCGCCGAAGGCGTCGGGAAGATCGCGCACTACGGCTTCATCCACGGCTTCGAACCAGCCCTTGGGGAGCACGGTATCGGAGTCGAGTATCAGAAGATAGTCGCCTTCAGAGTGAATGGCCCCGTGGTTGCGGGCTAGGGCTGGGCCTTCATTTTGCTTGAAGAAATACTTGATCTTGAAGTTTGGTTCATACTGTCTCACAACGTCTTCGCTCTTGACGGAAGATCCGTCTTCGACCACGATTACCTCGAAATCGGTGTATGTCTGACGGGCAAGACTCGCGAGAAGTTCGCTGATCTCGTCCGGTCTGTTGTAGACAGGTATGATTACTGAGTATTTCATTCGAAAGCGATGGGGATGAAGAACTCCGGGCGGTGGAAATCCGGTTCGGGGGTGTCGATGGGAGCGTAGCTCAGGAAATGGGGAGTGCTGAGCAGATCACCGCACTTGTAGAAATTGCCTCTTATTTCGATCGAGTCGAATCCGGTAAGCCGGTGATTGAAGAACGCCCGGGCGGGGACGATAAGGCAGACCTCCCAAGGGCCGCAGGCCCTTTCAGCAAAAGGCTCGCTGCCGAGCGAAGACCAGCGTCGGATGCCCTCCAGCGCTTCCTTCGGGGCTTTTGTACGGTTGTGGCGGTCGGGGCCGCAGGCGAGCAGGACCTTGCCGATGCAGTTGCACTCGAGGTTGTAGTACCGGCCGTCGGACGGGTCGGAGCTGCAGAAGAACTCCACGCAGGAGTCTTCCCACACACGGCCGAGGTCCTCCCCCGCCGCTGCACGCGAAGTCTGCTCGACCACGCGGTAGTGGATGAGGAGTTTGTCTCCGGTGTGGGCAAGAGCGAATTCGACCAACGGCTTGTAGGGATACTTCCCTGGCCAGTTGACGGTGTCGATTGTCTCGTATGTGAGGCCTTCTTCGCGGAACAGCTCCGGAATGTCACAGGGGGCGAACCCCTCGGGGATGTACACTTTTCGGATCATAAGCTCAAAGATACTCAATTATCTGTTGATTCCCAGCCATGCTGCGAGTTTGGTGCGGAATGTTTCGGGCACTCTCGGAATGTCGTAAGGCTCGTAGGCGGCCATGACATCCAGTTCCCTGAGATACTGCGCCGCATTGTTGGGATCTTCGGTGATGTGGCTTCCGGTGCCGGCTGCGCGGATGAATCCGAGGGGCATCTGCTTCCAGTCGTTGATGTAGACGGCGTGCATATACTTGCTCTCCTCGCTGAGGGATGTAATCCTGCGAAGAAGACCCTTCTTGCCGTCAGCGAGAGCTCTGTCGGCTTTGTTTGTTCCGGGATAGGTGACCACGACTTCAGTCTGCTCTGCCGCTGCTGAAGGCACGAGATTGATTATGGTCTGGAGGGCGGCGCCGTCGTAAGTCCAGACTGACTTGTCCGGGTACTGTTCGGGGAAGCGTGTGTAGGGAATTGCGTGACTGTTGACATAGACGCTTTGTGCCGGAAGACCCCCGTCGAGCACAATCCTTACCGTGCGGGTGGACTTGGAGCCGCGGTAGCTGCCTTCACGGGGATAGACGGTGAGGATGAGTCCGGTGGCATCGGATATCTTTTCGATGCGGGTGAAAGCGTATTCTTCGCGGTAGGCCTGAGTGGAGCCGTCATCTTCGTAGAGACGGGTTTCAGATTGCCCGTCGCCGGGGGCGACGAAAATGATGTATGAGTCGGTCTGCTCCTGAAGCGACTTGATGTCGGGCATGGCCATCGGTATGATGGCTCCGGCCCTGACGAAATATGGATTCTCGAAGATGGTGTAGTGAAGGTCGTATGTCCGGCCTCCTTTGTAGGTGGTTCCGGTCGAGACGTCGTACCAGTCGCTCCCTGCAGGCATCCACATCTGCCTTCCAGCAAGGCCCGTCGCGCTGTCGACGGGCTCGCAAACGGTGGTCGCGATTATGTCGTCGCCGAACATGAACTGCTGCCTGAACGAGTAGGCTTCTTCCGCTTCGGGATAGTCGTAGTACATTGGCCTGCAGAGGGAAATGCCCGTGTCGTAGCACTCGCGGGCCGCGGTGTAGATATACGGACTGAGGGTATAGCGGAGGCGTATGGCTTCGCGCATGGCGTCGAAGTGGTCGGGGAATACCCAGAAGCGCTTCTCCATGCTCATGTCCTTGGTTGAGTGGCTTTTGTAGATGGGGGTGAATACTCCGCTCTGCATCCAGCGGGTATAGAGTTCCGGGTTGGTGTACTTCACGCCGCGCGGCTGCATGTGGCCGCCTATGTCGTGCCCCCAGTAGCCGTAGCCCACGTTGGCGGCAGTAGAGGTAAACCATGGCAGATAACCGAGTACCTTCCAGGTGGCGTATGTGTCGCCGGAGAAACCGACCTGGTAGCGGTGGCTGCCGATTCCTCCCCAGCGGTGGTAGATCATGGGCCTGACTGCATACTTGCCTTCGGTTTTAGCGCGCTTCTCCATATCCTTGAAGAAGACGTAGTTGATCCAGAAAGTCTGGTTGATGCCGGGGATAAACTCCTTGTTGAGGCGTTTCTGCTGCCAGTCCAGCCACCAGAAGTCCACCCCCATCTTCTCCATAGGATGCATAACCGAATTGAAGTATGCGTCGGCCCATTCGCGCTGGTCGATGCACCATGGTATGAAGGCGTCGGAGCCGTCTTCGCGGATGAAGTCCTTGGGGCCGTCGTAGACTGTGGCGCGTGAAAGATAGTCCTTCCGCATCCTCTCGTAAGGCTCCTCGAATGGCTGGATGCCCGATGCAGGATGGATGTTGAGCGAAGTCTTGACACCAAGGTTGTGAAGGTCTTTCAGGAGATTCTCCGGTTTGGGAAAGAAGTCTTCCTTCCAGGTGTAGCCTGTCCATCCGAGATCCTGCCCCGACTGGTCCTTGTAACCGGCGAATTTCGGGTCTTTCCAGGTCTCGTGCCAGTCCATGTCGATTATGAACACGTCGATGGGAATACTGAAATCACGGAAGTGGTGCATAAGGTCGCGCACTTCGTAGTCGGAGTATTCCCAGTAGCGGCACCACCAGTATCCGAAGGCATACTTGGGAGGCATAGGGGTCTTCCCAGCTATTTTACTGAAATCCGAAACGGCTGCCTTGTAGTCGTGGCCATAGGCGAAGATATACAGATCCTGCCTGTCTACACCCTCCTTGCGGGGTTCGGCCCAGTCACCCCAGTCGGTGCCGGTGGGTACGAACACGTGGCGCCCGCTCTCATCAAGCACCGCCCAGCCTGCGCGCGAAGCGACACCCTTGTCGAAGGGATCCATTGTGGTCTCTCCGTCGCAAAGATCGAGCGTGCGGCATGTGCCCAGAAGGTTGTCTTCGTCGGACATTCCGAAGGCCCATCTGGTCTTCCTGCCGTTCAGCTTGAACTCAACGATGAGATTGTCTGAGCTGAACTTGCCGGTGTTTTTGTAGGTAAGTGTAAGATCGGAGGTACGGATAACAAGACGTTTCGAGTTCTTATTTGCCTTGAACTCAGGTACTGGGAGGAGGCGGTTGACTACGCCGAGGGTGGCTCTGTCTTCAAATACTCCGTCCTCGGCCCACTCCATACGTATAAGCCTGCTGGTAAGTACCGTAAAACGGGCATTTCCTATAGTGACGACTGCCCTGTCGTCTGCCTTGGGCTCATAATCCTGCGAAAAACTCGCGATAGAGCCCGCCAGAAGCGCGGCAAGAATCAGGATGATGCGTTTCATTACTTGATGTCTATAAGGGTCTTGAGGGGCAAATTGCCGGAACTGCCGCCTACGCTGATTTCAAATTGTCCGGGTTCTACCCTGAAGTCTGCGATTGAAGTATCGAAGAGCGAGAAGGCATCCTCTTCAAGAATAATCGTGACGCGCTTGCTCTCCCCTTTCTTAAGGTATACTTTTTCGTAGCCTTTGAGCTCTTTTAAGGGACGCGGGACCGAGGCCTGCAGGTCGCCTACATAGACCTGAGCCACCTCGGCGCCGGCTTTCTTTCCGGTATTGCGCAGGGTGAACGAGACTTCGAAGCCTTTCTCTACGGGTTTTACCTCAAGATCAGAGTAGCTGAAGCTCGTATAAGAAAGTCCATAGCCGAAGGGGAACAGAGGCTCCTTCCCGGCTTTGTCGTAGCCGCGATAGCCCATGAACACTCCCTCGCTGTACTGGATGCGGGGAACGTTCTTCTCTCTCTTCCAGTAAGTCGAACGGTAGTCGGTGTTATAAGTATCGTAACAAGGGTTGTCTTCCCAGCGGCGGTCGAAGGTGACGGGAAGTTTGCCGCTCGGGTTCACCTTTCCCGCCAGAATCTCGGCGACCGCCTTTCCGCCTTCCTGACCGGGGTACCATGCCATCAACACCGCTGCGGCTTTGTCTATCCATGATTCCATCTCCACTCCTGCGCCGGCATTGACTACGGCAACAACGTTCTTGCTGAAGCGGAAGGCCATATCCATCGCCAGCTTGTTTGTCTGGGGCAGCTCGAAACTGCGGTCGGCCCCTTCGCGTTCGGTGTCGGCGTCGAAGCCAATACAGAGGACCACGGCATCGGCAGCCGATAGCTTCTTGCGAAGCTTCACTGCGTCGGTCTTGAATACCTTAAGATGGACTTCGGCGCTTCCTGCGGCCTCATAATAGCCCACGTCGAACTTGTACGGGCGGCCTGCCTTCAGGTCTACCATCGCTTCCCTGACGGTTATCGAATGTCTGGTCCAGTCGGAAATGACTTCCTTACCATCGACACTGATCCCATAGCCGTCGTCGCCGCTGATGCTGAAGAGCACGGACATATCCTCGGACGGGGTGAAGACGGTAGTCCATTTGACGGAGAAATTGTCTTCCGGCATTCCCTCCGGGGCTCCCCCGTCCCAGAAGAAGTCGATTGCCGGGTCTTCGCGCGCAAGGGCGGGAGCGCCGTCATAGTCGATGTTGGAAAAGTATTCGGCCTTCCATGGACCTATTTCGGCGGTGATGTCCTTTCGCCAGTCGTTATCGCTGAGAGCGATCATCTTCTTCCCGAAAATCTCCTTCATCCCGTCGGCCACGCTGCATTCGTGGTAAGGGTCTACATAGCCTGAGCCGCCGCCCCTGGGGACATTGTGGGCACTCGGACCGAGCAGCAACACCTTTCCCTTAAGGGGAAGGAGGTTGCGCTCGTTCTTGAGCAGCACAATGCCCTCCCTCGCGGCGTCGAGGGCAACGGCGCGCGAGGCGGGGTTGTCTCTTTCCGGCTTATCCGCTACGGGTTTGTCCAGACCGAAAGCATAGACGGTCTGGAGTATATGCTGACACATAAGGTCTATCTTCGATTCCTCGATTACTCCGTTTTCGATGGCTTTTTTAAGGATAGCGGGATCGAGCATCTCCGTTACTCCCATCTCGAGGTCGAGGCCGCCGTTTACGGGGGCATATGCCGAATAGGTGGAGCCCCAGTCGGACATGACTATTCCGCGGAAGCCCCAGCGGTTACGGAGAACCTCCACATTGGTCCACCAGTTCTCCGAGGCATGGACGCCGTTGATAGGATTGTAGCTGGTCATGACGGCGCCTACATCAGCTTTCTTCACAGCCTTCATAAAAGTCTGGAAGTAGATTTCGAACATAGTCCGCTCGTCGGCATCGGATCCCATGTTGTTGCGGTCGTACTCGGAGTTGTTCAGCGCATAGTGTTTGACTACTGCGCTCACTCCCTCAGACTGGACGCCGCGTATGTATTGAACGGCAGTTTCAGAGGCCAGGTAAGGGTCCTCGCCGAAGTATTCGAAGTTGCGGCCGCATAGGGGCGAACGGGCGATGTTGACGCCTGGACCGAGCAGGAACTGGGCGTCGTGGGCTTTAGTATCCTGCCCGAGCTGGACGCCCACCCTGTAGAGGAGGTCGCGGTTCCAGGTAGCGGCAAGGCAGATCCCGGACGGGTAAAGAGTGCTCTTGCTCCCGTCTCTTACGCCCTGAGGGCCGTCGGTGGTTTTAAGCGCGGGAATTTCGAATCGGTCCAGCGGCCTGAGATAGAACTCCGGCCATCCGGATACGTAGGACAGTTTTTCATCGATGCTCATCTTGGAAACGGTCTGTTTTGCCTTCAGGATATGCTCGTCTTTGATGATGCCATCCTGGGCAAACAGGCCGGTGACGCAAATGGTTGCAATCAATGCGGCGGCTATTCTCTTCATAAATTATGTGGTTTACAATCCCATCCAGGATACGTGGAGATCTATCTCAGGATAGGATTCAGTGTATTTCTTGCCTCGTACGAGGGTGATGTTTCTCGTGAAAGACTTATTCTTTCCGCTGAAGGCTGCGGCCTTGATGTTAAGGGTATCAGAACTCAGCGGGAACGGCTCAGTGTAAAGCTGGGATCCGGCGTCAGGCTCCAAGCCGTCGAGCGTATAGCGAATCTCTGCGTAAGGGTTTTCGTGGTCCATGCTGACTCTTTTCCCGTCGGTTTCGATCTCGGGCATGTCGTGCTGGTCGTAGACATTCAGTCCTCTGGCTTTAAGCTCTGGAATATGAGTGGCAACTTTGTTTTTGAACTGCTCCCAGGTAGTAGTCCCGGGCTCTGACCAGCCTTTTTCCGAGACGGCCAGCATCCTCGGGAAGAGCATATATTCGAGATGTCCTTCGGTAGGGACATATTCAGTCCACATACAACCCTGGACTCCCAGGATATTGGGCAGCGCCTGAGGTTCGTAACGGAATATCTTATGAAGGGGACTGTATCCGTATTGGGCCTTCCTCTCATAATGGGGATGGGCCTGGAACCAGTCTAGATACAGTACATCTCCGGGAGTAATGACAGCATTCACTCCCCTTAATGCCGCCTTGTAAGCGAGGCTGTCGCTCCTGTAGGCATATACTATGCTGCTGCTGTCGAGGTCTTCATTTTCGAGAATCTGGTCCCATCCGGCCATGCGGTGTCCGTTTTCCAGAATTATTTTCTGGATGCGGCTGATAAGGTAGGTCTGGAGACCTCCGGTCTTTGAGAAGCCCTTTTCCTTCATCAGTTTCTGACACTTAGGGCAGTTTTCCCAGCCCTCCATCCTGGCTTCGTCTCCGCCGATATGGACTATCTTAGATGGGAACAGATCCATGATCTCCAGCAGGACTTTTTCCGCGAATTCGAAAGTTCCTTCATTGGCTACGCAAAACTCTCCTCCCCTGTACCCTTCGGGGCCGCAGGTAAGATCGGGGTATGCGGCGAACACTGCGTTTGAGTGGGCCGGGAATTCGACTTCGGGTATTACCTCTATATGTCTTTCAGCGGCATATTCGATGATCTGCCGGACCTCGTCCTTTGTATAGTAGCCGCCATAGGCTTCCGGGGTTCCTTCTTCGCAGAATTCCATCGGAGAATGAAGCCAGAAGGTATCCCAGTCCTCAATTTTTCGGAACGCGCCGTACCGGGTAAGCTCCGGACAGGAGTCCAGCTTTATCCTCCAGCCGCCGTTGTCGGCGAAGTGGAAGTGGAAATAGTTGAATTTGTAGCGGGCCATCTCGTCCAGTATCTTCATCACCTCTTCTTTAGGGAAGAAATGACGGGAAACATCGAGGTGCATTCCGCGGTAGGGAAAACGGGGTTTGTCTGTAATCTTAGCATAGCGGATTCCGGTGCTGTCGGAAATCTGGCAGAGAGTCTGGAGCGCGTAGAAAGCGCCCGCCTGCCCGGCGGCCTTTATCCTTACTCCCCTGCGGTCTACCTCAAGATTATAGCCTTCCGGCCCGTACTTACTGAGATACTTGTGGTCTATTTCGATGCTCGGCTCGGGATTGCCGCTGAGGGTACCGCAGCCGTAGCGCTCCTGCATAGGCGTAGGAATGACCGCGGGAGCAGGAGCCTTCCCGCAGCCGGCAAGTATTGCCAGTCCCAGAATAAGCGCTATTCTTTTCATTTTCCGGCGAGTCCTTCGAGTATGATCTTACGCTGCTTTCTGATTGCTTTCGGGTCGCGGTTGTAGGTCCAGCAGTCGGTAACTATTTCATTGCATATTGCGTCTGCCGCCGCCCTTCCGAACTTATCCTCGTACATACGGAGCAGTTCGTAGTCCCTGATACCGTCACGCATCGCAACGAGGCGGATAGAGGGATATACCTTCTGATAACCGGGCCAGATAATCCACATGTCGCCGCCGAGGTACGAGCCGCTGGCGTTCTTCCATGGATCTCCGTCGGGGGCGCCTTCCCAATAGTTGAGACCCCAGTGGAGGAAGCCTACCGTATGATATCTGTAGTTGAGCCAGTGGATAAGCCTTGTCTTGTAGAGCGGGATGCGGATGAACCTGTTGAGACCTTCTCCCTGGGGGCCCATCGCGTGGTAGAGCCAGGGAATCTGGTTGTCTGAGTATTCGTAGCCTCTCTCGCCCTTCATTACATCGATACAGGGGCAAGGGAAATCCAGAAGGTTGGGATTGATGTTGTGGGTCCCAAGAGGATCCATCGTCTTGAGGTCCGGAGCGCCGTGTTTGATATAGCTGGCAAGGCGGTCGTATGCCGGAGCGACTTTGTCGTTGGGTTCGTCGCAGATAGTCTGGAGATAGACATCGTTGTAGGAACGTCCGTCCGGCAGGAAGTGGGACTTGAGGTACTTACATAGAGCTGCGGAATAGAGACTGAAATATGCGTCTGCTTCTGCCGAATATTGATCTGCCTGGTCTACGTAGGTGTATTCGAAATCGTAGGTCCCGTCTCCATTGTCGGTTGCCTTGATGGAACCGTCCGGATTGAGCTCAATCCCCAGGATGACGAGTATGCCGTTGTCTTTTTCAGCTACGCTGGCAACCAGGTTGTTGCCCTGGACATAATGGAGATCCGGACAGGCGCGGTAGTACATTTCGATTTCCTTTCCCCAATCGTTGAAATTGGCAATCATTTCAAACTCGCCGTTGGCGTTCTTTTTCAGTTTGCGGCCCGATACGCGGGCATACTGAAGATTGAAGGTATTCTGGCCGTAGCGGCTGACAAAGGGAACGATAATATTTTCGAACCAGTTGTAGACCTGATACATCTCAGTACTCTCTCCGTTATTCATGGCAGAGAGGTTCATGTTGATCCACTGGTCTACATCGAGGGTCTGCTTCTCGGGGAGAGTGACGTCGTAGACCTCTACAACGAACGGGAGGGTGCCGTGGTCGTTGCCCTGAAGGTTGGCAACTCCCTCATAGATACCGGGTGCGAAGTCGCGCGGGATGTCGAATTCGATGTATAGGGGTTGTTTGGATCCGTCCATCATGGAGACTTTGTATTCGTCTACCGGCATCAGCGGATCCGGGAACTGCTTTTTGTTTGAGGGATAGGCGTCGGAAGGCTTTCCTCCAGCCCATCCGTCCCAGTGTTCCGAGCAGGTAATTTCCCTTACCCAGTAGAGTGAGGGCTCAAGTACCTTAATGTCATCTGAAGTTCCCTTCGGGGCGAACTTGCTGACGTAACACGAGACGCTGGCGCCCTGATTGGCGGCGGCATATCCTATCATCTGGATGCAGGCGGTCTCTCCCCTAGCGACCTTGATGGTGTCTTTTTCGAAGGGGAAATACTCGAACGAAACGGGCTTATAGAGAGGGTCAACCTGTTCGAGCCAAAGCTTGCCGTGGCCCAGGACACGGATAGTGCCGCTGCAGTCTCCAGCACTGGCGATTATATCCGCATAGCCTTCTCCCTTGATGGTGATCTCGCCGTCTGAATCGACCTCAGCAACTGACTCATCGGTAGATTCCCAGCTTATTTTGTCGGTCGAGTTGGAGGGCTCGAGTGCGGCTTTGGCGGTTACGGTCTGTCCGATTGTGGCGGAGAACCAGTCCTGCTCGAAGGAGATTCCGGTAGCGGCTATGCGCGAGGACACGACGGTAAGATGGCAGACGGCCGAAGCGTCTTTGTAAGACAGCTTGATGTCTGCCTCTCCCGGGGTATGGGCATATACGCGTCCATTTTCGTCTACTGTGGCAACCTCGCTGTTTGTCGAAGTCCACTCTACCTGAGCATTGGACGCCGAGTTCCAGGGGGTAATGCGGTAGGTAAGCTCAGATGAACTCCCTTCCTTAAGAGTCAGCTTTGAGGGGGTAAGGACGAGCGACCACGTTTCTGAATCGGGATAGTTGAAGTTCTTTATCCCGGAGTTGTCCTCACAGGAAGTGAATGCGATTCCGGCTGCTATTATGAGTAAAAGTAACGGTAATTTACCTTTCATATCTATTCGATTGTGTATTCAACGTTTGAAGGAGTATCGATCGAGAATTCCCCGCCCACGGCTGTTACAGGAGTTCCGTCTACCTTGAGCCCCTTTATCTTTAGACCCTTGATGCTGGCTCCGTTGGTTTTAATGTAGAGCGTGGGATAGATGCTTGAATTGCCGTCGAGAATAGTAAAGTTCTCGAATGTAATGTCTGACATCTCTACCGGGGCGCCGGAACTCTTGTATTGCCAGATCGCTACTGCGCGGCCGGCTGAACTGATATTGTCGAAGATAAGGTCTGAGGCGCTGACTCCGCTGATTTTTGCCGGCGGGTCGGTTCCGGACCAGAGGTCTGTGTTGCCCTTGCTTCCCTGGCCTAATGCCAGCGCGGCTCGCAGGTCGCCCGCAGCGCCGTTGCCGTGTTCAAGGAAGATGCAGTCGTGGATACGGATGTCGTGGAGGTAACCGGAGGTAGTAGTTCCGGCCTCGGGACCTACGACTATTCCCCTGGCATAGTCGTTCCAGATAAGGCAGTGATGGATGTCTACATCAGAGACGTCCGTCATGGGATTTACGATGAAACGGATCTTGAGGGTGATGTTGTCGTCGTAGTTGCGAAGGAAGCAGTTCGAGATCTCTACATCCTTGCAGCTGCAGATATCCAGTCCGTCTCCGTTGAGCTCCCAGCTTATCGTATTGACGCCGTCTATACGGACGTGGTCGATGTTGCGAACTATTACATTCCAACCGGGACCGTCGATAAGGGTGACATCCTTGAGGGTAAGATTGACGGCTCTGGAAGATTCTTTGCCTATGTTGACCAGGAAATCTCCCCAGCTGTACTGGTCGTCTCCCCAATGCTTCATTTTCTGACCGGAGAGAATGCCGTTGCCCATTATAGTAATATCAGAGCCGGAAGCAACGACGTTACCGTAGACGACTGCACCATAATCGATGAAGAGAGTCTCCCCCTCCGAAAGATTGATAGTTCCGGGGTTGTGGAAGCCGGGGCCGAAATAGTGGACACCGGGATCGTCCGCGGAGGGTTTTGATTCGTAGGGCTTGTTTGCGTAGATTAAGAGGTTGTGGAAGCGGTCTCCGTCAAATTCTACACTTACTTTACGCTGATCGTAAGGCAGCTCGAACTCTACAGCGCCGCTTCCCGAAACCGTAGGGGTAATACCGTAGGTGGTTGGACGGACTTCGCAGGAACTGAACGAACCGCGCAGTTTGCGGACCCTTATCCTGAGAGGCGTATTGAAATCGTGTTCGATTATGCAGTACGAGGTAGTATCTCTGAGCTCTTTAGTGTTGTCCCAGTCATTCCAGATCGAGCGGTGTTTTCCGGCATCCGAACAAAGGGTTTCGAACGCATCCGTTTCCTGCCACACGCCGTCTTTGTAGTAATATACTGCATAGTCCTTACTGTAAAGGCAATCCTTGGAATAGACGGTCTGGAAGCGCTTCCTTACCGACTCGATAACCTTGCCTGACTGATGTTCTGTAAGAACGGCGCCTACGCTGTAGCTGCCGTCTTCAGGATAAGCGGACAGATCGACAGTGATGGATACGTCTACTCCGGGGATGATGCCCTGACTCAGTTCCAACGAAGGGAAGAAGGTTTTCTTGTCCAGGGTAAGGTTGAGGGCTGGAGTCCATGGCTCGTCGGCTCCGGGCGGAGGCAGGACGCTTGCCGTCTTACTGTCCGGGCGGGCCATCATGACGCAGGGAGAAGCTACTATTTCGCTGACAAGAGAGTCTGAGAAAGCGTAGTATGTGTTGGTGCAGTTGTCTATACTCAGTCTGGCATTGTCAAAACCGGAGGGCGCGTTGATTATATTCAGACTCACTACGGAACTGACTGGCCTGAAATGAGGTATGACTTTCTTTACTGAGCCTTCTATGTCGAGGTCGGCCACCCAGAGGCCGTCGTTGAAGGTACGTGAATCTACTGTCTGAAGATTGTAGGATCCGGACGGAGAACCCGCGGCAGAGGGGGAAAAGATGAAGGAATCAGGATTTTTGTATGCGAGCAACTTGACCTTATCTCCTGGCTTTACACTGAGATTGGGACATACGCTGACATCTTCAATCTCGCAGACCGACACGCAGACATCGTCTCTGAATACCAGGGCTTTGCCGCAAAATCCCACCAGTGCTTCGATAGACTGGGCATCAGGGCTGAGACTTACGGTCTGCATACGCTCCTTATTACAGGAACACAGCAGGGATAACCCTGCGAGAAGTAGTGTTATTGATGTCATGTGTCTGGTCATTGTTAGTCTATATTAGACTCTCAAAGATACTACTATTTTAAAGAAAGCTTTGTGGAATTTTTAACGGAAAGAGGAAAAAAATGAGTAAATTGCGTTGAAATGTTGGGGAGGGGCTGTACGAATAATCCGTTATTTTTTCCCCCGTCCTCCATTATTATATTAGGTACATTTGTATTGCATTAAAAGCACATAAAAACACTTCAATAACTAACCAACTTAATTTCACAATGAAGAAAATTTCTTTTCTCATGATGCTTGCCTGCGGTATTTTCGCACTCGCATCCTGCGACAAGGAGGAAAAGGTTACCAATCCTGAGACTCCTATCGCATCCATCAGCGTTACGGTCGCCGGCGAAACCGTTCAGGGAGTCGTCGATGACGCAAACCGCAACGTAAAGTTCGTCTTCAATGAGGCGGAGTCTTTCTCAAGTTGCGACATTGACATTCAGGTAAACAAGGGCTGGGAACTCACCTACCCTACAACCCTTACCGGTGTCGATCTTCAGAGCACTCCTACCCTCAACTTTAAGTCTCCCGAGGCTACAGTTGTGAAGTACAGCGTAACCTTCTCATCCAACGCATTCCCTATTCTCGATGCGACCAAGATCCAGGTGGAAGGCCTCGAGCCAGGTGAGAACATCAGCCTTGACAATGCGGCAAAGGTCATCACAATCGTTTACGATGCGGCGAAGATCGATATGACCAATGTCACCATCATCTTCAACCCCGGTGCTCTCCAGGAAGGCGTTCAGACCCCTGACGATCTTACCTATGACTTCACCGACGGTATGGAGCAGCCCCTCGTCCTCAAACTCGGCGGCGACCGTCCCTACACTCTCAAACTCGATGTTTCTTCCTATCTCAAGAAGGCTCCCGGCGCACTCGGATTCGTCGATGAGTCTGCCACCTACGGCGTAGACGGAGTGGAGGTTTACGGAACAGACTACATCGCAGGCGTTCCTGTCTTCTGCACGACTACAATGTGGTGCCCTTCGAACCCCTTCAACTGGGATTACGAGTGGCCCGATCTCGATGCAGGTGAGACCTACACTTACTCTGCAGACGTGTTCTCCTTCCCCGGAGATTGGGCTGAAGACCGCCCGAAGATGGACATCCACGGCCGCGTCGCCATCGTCTACATCGACCAGGCCAAGTATGCAGCGAATATCCAGGCCAACATCGATATGTCCAAGAAGATGGCAGACTTCAACAACGCGGTTGTCGTGACCGGTTGCAAGAAGGGTGATGTCATCAACTATATGGTGTACGATGAGAAAGTTTTCGCCAACGAAGGTGCAGATGCAGCCTGGAGAAACTCCATCGGTATCAACGAAGCCGGCAAGCTCTCCTTCAATTATGCAGCCGCCAAGGATGACGGACTCTATATCGTAGGAGTTCAGTCCGGCTACGCTGCCGATGTTGCAGGAGTCGTTGCTGACGCTACCGAGAAGTGGGATGTCAAGGACGCAGCTTGGGCTTACGTACAGGGTATCCGCGAGGGCAAGGCTCTCAAGGCTCTCGACATTGTCTACAACGACGGTTCGCAGTGGATGTCCATGCAGGGTGTCTGCGGTATGGGCTGGAACGGCTTCTATCACAAGAGGATCGTCATCGGCCAGACCTATGACAACAAGATCGCTCTGATGATCTCCGGCGGCGGCGAGGATCTCTGGGACGGAAGCAACCAGCCCAATCTTACCGACGGCTTCGACTGGGAAGACAGATGGGGCGCCGGCATCAAGGGTCTCTCGACTCCTCAGATGCTCTGGATTGCAAATGAACTCGGCTGGAGGAATGCAGCCCTTATCTCTACCAGCGACGACCACGCTGAAACTGCTATCCTCCCGAACATCAGGATCGGCGGCAAGGCTGTTATCCAGCAGGAGCAGGCTACTTACACACCTGATCTGTATGCCAACGACGCAGCAGACGTAACAGCTTCTTACTTCCTTACTTTCGATGCCCGTTAATCGGGACAAATGATTCCATCAGGGCCAAGATGCGCCAGCAACTTGGCCCTGATTTATAACAGAAAAATCTGAATGAAAAAAACACTGTGGACCATCCTCCTTGTGTTTCTCTGCCTGACGGCCCTTGCGGCTCCGGACATAGAATACAGAGGAAAGGTAATCGATGCCGGAACCGGTGAGCCTCTTGCAGGCGCGTCGGTGATTGTCAAGGGCACACTCATAGGCGCGATTACAGATAACGACGGACAGTTTGTTCTTCCAGTCCCCTCGGAAGTGAAGAATATAGTGTTCGAAGTCTCATACATCAGCTATTCGACCCTCGAGGTCAAGCCTGCGTCCCGTACCGGGCTTGTATTCCAACTGTCAGATGACCAGAATTTTCTGGAAGCTGTACAGATAGTTGCCTACGGCTCACAGAGAAAGACTTCAATTACGGGAGCCATTACCTCCATCGGTACCGAAGAACTCCTTAAGTCTCCTTCGGGAAGCGTAGCCAACTCCCTTGCCGGAGCCCTTACCGGCATCTCATCAATCCAGTCCTCCGGTCAGCCGGGTGCGGAAGACCCTGTCATCTACGTCAGAGGCTCCGGATCGCTTACCAATCAGGCCTCGATGCCTCTTATCCTCGTAGACGGCGTAGAGCGTTCGTTCTTCCAGATGGATCCGAACGAAATCGCAAACATCACCGTCCTTAAGGACGCCGCCTCTACAGCCGTATTCGGCGTTCGCGGCGCCAACGGCGTCATCCTCGTTACTACCAACCGCGGAGAACAAGGCAAGGCAAAAATCAATTTCAGCTCTTCCTTCGGCGTGACTCAGCCCCTTCGTCACCTTACTACAACAACCAGCTACGAACACGCCAAGATCTTTACGGAAGCCCAGCTTTCCGATAACCTTTATGCGGAAAACACTCCACTCACCTTCTCTGAGATGGCGACGGAGATGTTCCGCACGGGTGCAGACCCTATAATGTTCCCCAACGTCAACTGGGACGAATACATTTTCAACAAACTCTCTTTCCAGACCCAGCACAACATAACCGTTTCCGGCGGTGCGGAGAGGGTCAGGTACTTCGTTTCCTTCGGTTACCTCTATCAGGACGGTATGCTGAAGAGTTTCGAAAACTACAATTCGAACTATACTTACAACAGATACAACTACAGAGCTAATGTCGATGTAGACATCACCCCGACTACCCTGCTCAAGATCAACATCGGCGGAAGGGTAGGAATACGCCACGAACCCAACGGCTACGGCAGCAACATCTGGCAGTATATTACCTGGTGTACGCCTTACTCCAGCCCGGGTTTCATCGACGGCCACTTCACCAAACCCATCCTGGGCGATTTCATCCCCATCGACACCGGTATGTCCGGCATTGACCTGTACTACGGTTACGGTTACAACGAAGAGACTGCCAACACCCTCAATCTCGACCTCCAGCTCAGCCAGAATCTTGACTTCATCACCAAGGGCCTGAGCGCCAATATCAAGGGGGCCGTGAACTCCAACTACAGCCTGTATGTCAACAGGGTCCCGACGGCGGCCACTTCACGCTGGCAGGGCGTCAACTACAAGGGCCACTACACCCAGCCCGGGATGAAGATGGACAACCCGATGTATGACAATACCCACGTCTTCATCACTTCCGGCGTAGAACATCTCGACGAGCCTCTTTCCTACGCCTCTTATTCAGGAAGGGGCAGGGACTGGTACCTCGAGGGCAGCCTCAACTATTCCCGCAAGTTCGGGGAGCATGAAGTAAACGGACTTCTCCTCTACAACCAGTCAAAGTCTTACTATCCTTCCTATTTTACCGAGATCCCTACCGCGTACGTAGGCTACGTAGGGCGTATTACCTATAATTATAAGAGAAAGTACCTTGCAGACTTCAATGTCGGTTACAACGGCTCTGAGAACTTCGCTCCCGGCTATCGCTATGGCTTCTTCCCCGCCGGTTCGGTGGGCTGGGTAATAAGCGCCGAGCCATGGATGGAGGGAGCCAGCAATGTGGTCGATTTCCTTAAGGTAAGAGCGTCTTACGGTCTTGTAGGTAACGACAAATACAGCGGTGCACGTTTCCTCTATCTTAACGGATCGTGGAACCCCGCCCACGACGATTCCCGCTTCGGCAACTGGGGTACCTGGCAGTTCGGCTCGCTCTACAGCGGAACGATGCTTCAGGACGCCATAGAAAATGCTGTCGGCAACCCTATCGTCTCCTGGGAAAAATGTCTCAAGCAGAACTACGGTATCGACGTAGTACTGTTCGGGCAGAAACTCTCCATCACGGCAGACTACTTCCGCGAACACCGCTACGACATTCTTTCTACCCGCAATACCCTGCCGGACATAGCCGATATCAGTCTGCCGATGCTCAATCTCGGTATTGTAGACAACCACGGCTATGAGCTTTCGACTTCCTGGAACCACAAAATCAATTCTGATTTCAGCTACCACATAACCGGCAACCTCTCCTTCTCCCGCAACAAGATAATCTATATGGACGAAGTGGAGCCAAATGAACCATATATGGCGCAGACCGGCCGCAGCACCGGCCTCTCCTACGGACTCATCTTCGACCGTTATCTCAACGAGGGCGATTTCAACGAGGCCAACGAACTCCTGACCACGGAAAAAGGCGGAACCCTCCCCAGCATCACCCTCGGTAACCCCCGTCCCGGCGACGCCATGTTCAAGGACCTGAACCACGACGGCAAGATCGACGGCGACGACTGTACCTTCTTCGGTTACGGCCAGAGGCCCGAGTATGTAGCCGGCCTTATCACCGGATTCAACTGGAAGAACTTCGGAGTATCCGTTCAGTTTACGGGTGCCTGGAACGCTTCCCGCCAGCTCGGTATCGAGTATATGGAGCCTTACGGAATGACTAATACCAGAGGCCTTCTGAAGTACCTCGCAGACGGAAGGTGGACCCCCGAGAACCAGAATTCCCGCTTCCCCCGTATCACCTTCCTCAACAAGAACTGGTATACGATGTCCTCGAACATCTGGCTGATGGACGCTTCATACCTTCGTCTGAAGAATATCGAGCTTTCATATACCTTCAACAACATCGCTATTATGAAACGCCTCGGCATCAGCTCTATGAGGGCTTATGTCAGCGGATACAACCTTCTGACCCTCTTCTCTGATCTCGCCGATATCGACATAGACCCTGAGGAGCAGACCGGTTCTGCCAACGCAAACGGCGAGTACATCTACAAGTATCCTAATGTAAGGATCTTCAATGCCGGATTCAACATCTCATTCTAAAGGAGGAACATTCTGATGAAAAAGCATATTTACAGACTTATATTTGCTTCGCTGCTCATTGGAAGCGCTATTTCCTGCAGCGACCTCAAGTTTGGAGACGCTTTCCTCGAGAAAGCTCCGGGAGTGGATGTTACCATCGATACCATATTCTCCTCGAAGATGTACGCCGAGCGCGCCCTGGTATCCGCCTACGCTACAATGAGGGTAGGTTATCCCATCCACAACAGCGCCTGGCCCCTGGGCTCGCAGTGGCAGTTCAATACAGACGGAAACTACGACCGCGGCTGCAGCCAGCTGGACAACGATAATTTCGATGCTATTACAGACCTGATGGTCTCTCATAATTCCTGGCAGAGCGGAGCCCAGCTCTACTACGCCGGAAACTACAGCGCCGATTCGGAGAACGGCCTGAATTCCTGGACGAAGATGGCCTTCATCCCGAGTACCGAAAACAACTGGACCGGAATCAGAAAGGCCTTCCTCTATATTGAGAATGTAGACAAGGTGCCAGATATGACCGAAGAGGAAAAGATGGTCGGAAAGGGCGAGTGTTATGTAATAATCGCATCACACTACCTTGACATGTTCCGCAACTTCGGCGGTATCCCTCTCCTCAAGAGCTCGGTCGCGGCAGACAACGTAATGTCCTACGACTTCTCGAGGCAGACTGCCCAGGAGACCCTGGATTACATACTCGAATGTCTCGAAAAGGCCGAGACGATGCTCCCCTGGACGGTCACTCCCGAGCGTGACGGCCACCTCACGAAGGCCTCGGCCATGGGACTGAAGATACGAGCGCTGCTCTTCGCGGCGAGCCCGATCTTCAATGCGAACGCGCCTTACAACCCCAACACCCCGGTCGCTAAGAAAGCTAACGCCACCCACGTCAATGCGAGCGAAATACCACAGATGTACTGGTTCGGAGGCTATGACCCTGCCCGCTGGCAGGCAGTAGTAGACGCCTGCGAGGACTTCCTTGCCGAGAATGAGGCCAACGGCAATCCCTACAAGCTCATCAAGGCCGAAGGGACTACCGTAGAGGACTATAGAAGCGCATGGAACACCTGCTACGCAGACCGTTACAACGGCGAGATCCTTATCCAGACCGGGCGTCACTACCCCACCTTCGCAGATACCTACCTGAGGTGTTATTTCGGAGTCTCCGACGACCACGGCAACACGGGCCGCGGCTACGGCGGCGGATGTATCACGCTCAACTTCGTGGACCTGTTTACCAAGACAGACGGAACCAAGGCCCTTTATACGGACTGGCTCGGAGGAGCGGATAAGGTCAGCAAGATCGAAAACGATCCCTTCCGCGACCGTGACCCCCGCCTCTATGAGTCAGTGATGATCATCGGCGACCATTTCCGCGGACGCCCGGCCGAGATGTGGATAGGCGGACTGGAGCGCAGCTCGGAGGAAAGCAACAGAGCCCTTACGGGTTTCTGCTCCAGGAAGTACATCTGGGACTACAACGACGAGACCTTCATGAACCGTCCGTCAAATTACTCATATCTCAGACTTCCTGAGATCTACCTTACCTATGCAGAGGCTCTCAATGAGACCGGCCATAAAGCCGAGGCCTACGACTGGCTCAACAAGGTCCGCGAAAGGGTCGGCCTTCCGAAAATGGACGACGCTCTTCTCGCCCAGGTCCAGACAGCCTCTCAGTACCACACTTACGACGAGCCTCTCCAGGGCGATGCGAAACTCCGCGAGGAAATCCTTGACGAAAGGGCCCGTGAGCTCTATTTCGAGGAGAACAGGTGGTACGACATAGTTCGCTGGAAGCGCGAAGATATCTTCAAGAAAAAGATATACGGAATCAAGATCAGTATCGCAGACGGGGTCCGCACCCAGGACACCAACAACGACGGTCTTGTCAACGAAGAAGACGACATAGACGCCTTCGCTTCAACCTTCACCTATTCTCTCCCTTATGCGGAGAACGACAGGTATTGGGCTACACATTGGGATACGAAATGGTATCTGAGCGCCTTCCCTACCTCAGAACTCAACAAGGGATATGGACTTGTACAGAACCCCGGATGGTAGACTATCTTAAGAAATGACTACGATGAGAAAATATATACTGACTACATTGGCGATAGCATTCCTTGCCTGTCCGGGTCTCCGGGCTCAGGAATCGAAGCCGGATTCAATCGCTCTTGGATACAACATTTTCCAGAGTAAGGAGGCCAGCTCCGCTGCGGTCGGGGTGATACGCGGCTCTCAGATCGAAAGCTCTTCCCAGCACCAGATCCTCAGTGCGCTGTATGGAGAGCTTGCCGGTCTTGGAGTCTATCAGGCCGGTTCGACGGCTAATCCGGACGACTGCTATCCTACTGTCAACGTCCGTGGAAACGGATCCTACAGCGGCAACCATGTCCTCGTCCTGGTAGACGGCGTGGAGCGCAAAGCCTCGTTCGTGGATGTGCGCGAGGTCGAGAGTGTCACTGTCCTTAAAGACGCGGCATCCCTTGCCCTCTACGGAATCAGGGGCGCAGACGGCGCTATCCTCATTACGACAAGACGCGGAGGGACAGATGCCATCAAGATCAAGACGGGATATACCTTCGGAGTTCAGACCCCCTTCAGAGTCCCTCAGATGGCCTCACCCCTAGAGTATGCGTCGGCAGTCAACGAGGCAAGGGTCAATGACGGTCTCTCCCCTCTTTATTCCCAGACCAATCTCGATCAGATATCGGCAGGAAACTCCTTCATCCCTACCGTAGACTGGCAGAATCTGGTACTAAAGAACCTGGGCTTCGACAACGATGCCTTCATTTCCGTAGACGGACGTTCGGACAACACACGTTTCTATGTTTATGCAGACTACAGGAGTAACCGCGGTTTCTTCAAGAATACGGGTATTATAGACGGTCTCAGTTCCCAGAGCACATACGACGCCCTCAAGTTCCGCTCGAACCTTGATATAGCGGTAACCCGTTCGACCAATGTTGCGGTCAATCTGTCGGCCCGAATCCAGCAAAAGGGAGAGCCCGCCCTGGGCAGCAGCCTTGAAAAGCTTTACGCAGCTCCTTCGGTAGGATTCCCTGTAATGTACCACAACATCTGGGCTCAGTCTGCAAAATACGCCAACCCGGTCCACGATATTCTGGGTACAGGAGAAGCGAAAATCTTCTCCAGGATGCTCTCTGCAGACCTCGTTATTACTCAGGACCTTTCTGCGATAACGGAAGGCCTGAGCGCTGAGGCTGCCATCTCATATGACAACTCCGCCGACATCAAGGATACCAAGAGTTTCGGAAGTTCATACTATGTCTTTACACCCGTGTTCGAGGGCGGAGAGCTGGCCGATTACTCGGCCGTCAGGTACGGCAACGATACCGGAATGAGCTTCTCAAGCTATCTGTCATATCAGTTCATGCATGTCAATGCCAGGGCTAAGATAGCCTACGACCGCAGCTTCGGGGCCAATCACATCGCTTCCGCCCTCGTATTCAACCGCGAAAAGCGCAAGAATACCGGAGCAAATACCTCTTATGTCCACCACGACCTGGTTTACAATGCCGCATACGACTATGCCGGTAAGTATCTTGCCAGCATTACAGCCTCTTATTCCGGAAGCAGCTATATGCCCCGCGGCGACAAATACCGCTTCTACCCGGCTGCTTCGCTTGGATGGGTGGCCTCCAAAGAAGATTTCCTGAAGGATCTAGACGCTGTAAACTACCTCAAACTTCGGGGCTCCTACGGTCTGGTCGGAATGGATGCGAACCTGGACTGCGATATGGATATCCAGTTCAACGGCTCGGGCCTTTCTTATATCTTCATCTCTCCTACCGTCATCAACGGTATGAAGGAAGGCGCGCTGCCCTCTACTGGAATTCAGCCCGAGCTCGATGCCAAGGCCGACCTTGGACTTGAATTTACGCTCTTTGGCGGCCTGAGCGGCGAGATCGACCTCTTCAGTAACACCAGAACCAATCTCCGTACTATCTCGGGCAATGTCTACTCAGGCGTACTCGGCATAGGCGTAGGAGACGCGTTCGACGGCAAGGTCGCGGGCAAGGGAGTCGAAGTAACTCTGGGATGGGACGGAAAGATAGGCGAAGTCAGCTATTTCCTTAAGGGAAACGCAAGCCTTGTAAAGAACAGGATAGAGAAGATAGCAGAAGAGTATGTCCCCTATGATTATATGTATATAACCGGACATCCTATCGGCACCTTCTATGGTCTTGTCTCAGACGGCTTCTATCAGGAGTCTGATTTCGACAATGAAGGAAACCTTCTTCCCGGAATCGTTCGCAGCACCTTCGCTTCCGTACGTCCCGGGGACATCAAGTATAAGGACCTCAACTCAGACGGCAAGATAGACAACTACGACTATAAGTATCAGCTCGGATCCAACCTCCCTGAGCTCTACTACGGATTCCAGCTCGGCGCCTCATTTAAAGGCGTAAGCTTCAAAGCCGTATTCCAGGGCGTTTCGGGTTGTACGATACCTACTGTTCTTACGAGCATCTATCAGCCTCTCTACGGCGGCGACAAGAATATCTCCAAACACTATCTGGAGAATCACTGGAGCGCAGCCAACACCGAGGCCCGCTACCCCCGCCTGACTACCCTTGAGAATGCAAATAATTTCTTGCCCAGCGACCTCTGGACAGAGGACGGCTCCTTCCTCAAGCTTCGTGAGGTGGAGCTTCGCTACACCCTCCCGGGCTCTCTTACAGACAAGCTGAAGCTGGGAGAGGCTCAGGTATACCTCAGAGGCAACAACCTCTTCTCCATCGACAGTATCGGTATCATGGATCCCGAAGCCGTAGATTTCATTTATCCAACAGCCCGTACGGTCTGCGCCGGTCTTACTGTCAGCTTTTAATTCGGATGCGCTATGAAACGTTACAATAAGTTATTTGTAATCATTGCCCTTGCCGCTCTTGGCCTTTCAGGTTGCCACGATCTGGACCTCAACGAATCGCAGTACCACACCAAGACCTTCCAGTTCGGCAATTTCTCCGAAGTCAAGGACATGATGACCAATGTCTACGGTTATCTTAAGTCTGGTTTCCTCTCCTTCCAGGAGTGTGCGACAGATGACGCTGTATATGCCAATTCTCCGGATATAGTACTTCCTTACTACGATGGGAGCTGGTCAGAGAATAATCTGATTGATGACCAGTGGGGCTACTATTATGAGGCTATCCGCGCCGCAAATTATCTTATAGAAAACTGTCCGGAGGATTTCGCCGACGCGAAATGGGACGAGCGCTATAAGGATTATCTGGCCCAGCTCCAGAATTACCCTTGGGAAGCAAGGGCCCTGAGGGCTTTCTTCCATATGGAACTGCTCAAGCGCTACAACAACATAGTAAAGGCAGACAGAACTTTCACCAAGGAGGAAGTAAACGATCTGGTTCCCAGTACAAACGGCGAGATAGTGAATTGGATTGTGAGCGAACTGGATGCCTGTATCGAACATCTTCCCAGTACCTATTCGGATTCCTACTACGCGGAAATAGGCCGCGTCACGAAGGGCTTTGCGATGGCAGCCAAGGCCAGGGTACTCCTGTATGCCGCGAGCCCCCTCTCGAACCCTTCAAACGACAAGGAAAAGTATTATAAGGCTGCCGCAGCTGCTTCCCAGTTTATCAACTCTACCTCGGAGAAGGCAGTCTATGGTCTTGCAAGACAGAGCTTCAATTCGGAAGCAAAGGACCTGATATTCGGAATAAGGGAAGTGTCTGACAACAACTACGAGAAGAACAACTTCCCCGCCGGCTACGAAGGAGGCCTGTCGGGCATCTGCCCTACCCTGAATCTTGCAGAGGCTTTTGACCTCGCAGACGGTACTCCTTTCGACGAAAGCCTCCATATGGCAAATCTCCTGAACCCATCGTCAAGGGATCCCCGTTACGCGAAGGCGATAATCTCTAATGGCGACCTGTTCAAGGGCCAGACTGTCGAGACCTTTGAAGGCGGACGCAACGGCTCTCCGGTCGAGAATGCAAGCCCTACCTCATTCTATCTTCGCAAGTTTGTTCAGGAAGCGACCAGCCTTACTGCAGGAAACATTACGAGCTATCCCCATATCTACCCTGTCTTCAGGGTCCAGGAGGTCTATCTCAACTACGCGGAGGCTCTTTTCGAAGCCACAGGAAATCCCGAGTATACCGGGACCATAGGCGGAGTCAGCTATACCCTCAGTCCCCGCGCGGCGCTCAACAAGATAAGGGCGGTATACTCTATGCCTGACATCCCTGCAGGTCTTTCGGAGGCTCAGTTCCGCGCAAGACTCAGAAACGAGCGCAGGGTCGAGCTCTGCTTCGAAGGCCACAGGATGTGGGATCTGAGGCGTTGGAAGACCGGCAATCTTACAGTGGATATCTACGGACTGAATATAGTAAAGGGCGGAGATGATTCTTTCTCCTGTACAAAGAAGAAGGTTCAGACCAGGTACTGGGACGACAAGATGCTCTGGTATCCTATCTCTGCAGTCGAACTCCACAAAAATCCTAATCTGAATCAGAATACAGGCTGGAACTAATGTTTATGAGGAAGGTACTCTCGCTCGCACTAGCGCTCCTTGCCGTCTGTCTTCAGGCGGCTGCGGGCGATATTGCGTTCAGAGCGCTCCCTTCTCAATCCCTTCCTTCTGAGAATGTCCTTTATCTCTATCAAGACGGTGAAGGTTATCTCTGGGCTGTGACCTATCAGGGTATAGTCCGCTACGACGGCTACGACACAAGGCTCTATTTCACCAGAAGCGCTGCAGACGATTATTTCGACAATTACCTCCATTCCGTTATAGACTACGACGAGAAGAGTCTTCTAGTCGCTACTGCCAGGGGCCTGTTCTTGATGGACAAGCATTCAGGCAGCGTAGAAAGGGTAGAGGACGAAGCGCTGAACAATGTCAATATATCCAGAATGACCAGAGACTCCAACGGGAAGATCTGGATCAGTTCCGACAAGGGAGTGTTCTGCCGCGGTAAGGACGAAAGCCGCTTTACCTGGGTCGGCCTCTCGGATGCGATTTCCGTTTGTTCAGACTTGCAGGGGGATATCTGGATTACGACCTGGATGAGCGGCCTGCATCGCTACAGTACCTCGGAAGGCAAGCTTTACTCATACAACCAGGGCGCCCTGGGCTCAGCCTTTACTCTTTTCCTGGATTCTAAGGGCCGTTTATGGGTAGGTACCTGGGGTAACGGCCTTCTGAAAACGGACCCTGCCTCCGCTACCGACGACACTCTCCCCTATCAGCGTTTCTCACACGACGACAGGCAGCCCGATACTATCCTCGACAATATAATCTACGATATAAGCGAGGATGAGGAAGGCAACATCTGGATCGGAAGCCGCAGCGGACTGAGCATAATGAGAGAGGGGAAATTCGTCAATTACTACCCTGACGGTACAGACGAGGGACTCCCCTATAACGAGGTCAACTCCATAGTTAAAACTGCAGATGGCACGATGATGCTCGGCCTTCTCGGAGGAGGCATCTGCATAGCCGAATCAGACCAGTCTTCATACTCAACTATCAAGCTGGAATCGATCCGGGCTAAATACAAGACCAATTCGGTAAAGAACATCTGCTACACGGGTGACGGCATTTACTGGCTGGGAATCTCCGGCCATGGCCTTAGCCTGTACGATTCCAATACCGGCCGTGAGAGCAATTATTCGGATCTTCCTGCATTTCGCGGCTTCCCTTATACCGGTATAGTTGAAACATCGCTGGAGCTGGAAGACAGCGGCGAAATCCTGTTCGGCAGTTATGAGTCAGGATTGTGGGTATACGACTACAAAGACAAGACAGGACGCGTATTCAGCTCGGCCAATTCCGGGCTCGGAGACAACCGCATAAGGGCCCTTGCAAGGGATTCGAGGGGCGATGTGATAATAGGTACCAGCAGGGGCGTTTACCGTATGTCCAGAGGCGGCGATATCCGCTCCATCGACCCGGAACTCAAGATTATCGACCTTGCGGTAGATTCGTCGGACTGCATCTGGGCTGCGACTGATTTCAGTGGAATAGTCAAGTTCTCTCCCGACGGCAAGACCGGTTACCTTAGCGGAAACGAGCGCGAGCGCAGAAGCTTCAACTCGGTCCTTGTCGATTCTTCATCCAATATATGGGTGGCATCACCCAGAGATGGCCTGTACCTCTACGACAGGAATTCGGATTCATTCAAAGCACTCGAAGAACTCGCCTTCCTCGGGCGCAGAAACATAAACAACCTCGCCCAGAGCCCCGACGGCCGCATCTGGATTACTGCAGACAACCAGCTTGCCTCTTTCCTCTACAGCGACGGCTCGTTCGAGAGCGTGTGGTTCGAAAGCCTCGACGGAGTCTCGTTCAACATGAATACCTCCGCCTACCTGCCGGATTCCGGCCGGATGGCCTTTGGAAGTACGCGCGGCATAGTCTGTTTCCCTTGTATGCAGAGCCCCGCTCCTAAGGGCTACGAGAGCAGAGCCTCCATTACGGATATAGAGCAGAATCAGAGGGATGTTACGGTAAGCTTCTCCCTGATGGATTTCAGCTCCCACAAAAAAGGTATTTATCGTTACAGGCTGTCCCGTAAAAGCGACAGACGCCGCTCCGAGGGCTGGACAATTATAAGCGCAGAGAGCAATAAAGCATCGTTCCGCAATCTCAAGCCCGGCCGTTACATCTTCGAAGTATCGGGTTCAAGGTTCGGAGACAAGACGCCCGGGGCAGTAAGCAGTCTGGAGATATATATCCCTCAGAACCCCTGGCTTTCGTGGTGGGCTTTCCTGATTTACGCAATTCTCCTTTTCGCTGCCGTCTTCATCCCTGTCCGTATCACAAAAGAAAGGATGGAGATGAAAAGGCGCATTGCCTACGAACAGTTCAGGGCCCAGAAAACAGAAGAAATCAATCAGGCGAAGCTCAGTTTCTTCACCAACGTTTCCCATGAATTCCTTACCCCTCTGAGCATTATTCTCGCTTCTATCGAAAGTCTTGATCCCAAGACCCAGAAAGACAAGAATGTAACTGCGATAATGAGTTCGAACGCCATCCGCCTTACTCGCCTTGTTCAGCAGGTACTGGATTTCAGAAAGGTAGAGAGCGACAATATGAGCCTCAAGGTATCCGAAGGCGATGCGGCGGAATTCATAGGACACTGTGTGGAGGCTTTCAAGCCCCTGGTCAGGAAACGCAATCTTACTATTACCTATACTTGCGATCCTACATCGATAAAGGGTTGGTTCGATCCGGACAAACTGGATAAGATTATCTACAACCTTATCTCCAACGCAGTCAAGTATACACCTGAAAACGGTACTATTTCAGTTGAAGCCAGACTCGCCTCAGACTCACTTATCGTCAATTGTACAAACGGCGGCAAGGTGATGAGCAAGAGTACTATCTCAAAGCTCTTCCAGCGCTTCTATGAAGGCGATTACCGCAAGTTCAACACTATCGGCAACGGTATCGGTCTTTCTCTTGTCAAAGACCTTGTCACTATCCATAAGGGTACCATCAAGGTAGAAAGCGCAGAGAGTATAGGTAACAGGTTCAGTTTTACTATCCCTATTTCCCAGTCCAGCTACAGCGAGACCGAAACCGATCAGGAAAACCCCAGGAACTCTTCCCTGCCTCTGGCCCTTACGATAGGTGAAGACGTAATAAAGGAGAATTACACGGTTCTTTGTGTGGATGACAGTCAGGACCTGTGTGACCTTTTCAACGTAATCCTCTCCAAGCGCTTCAATGTTATAACCTGCGGCAGCGCCGAGGAGGCGATAGAAATCCTCTCCGGGAATCCCGTTGATGTTGTAGTGACTGACGTCATGATGCCGGGAATGAACGGAATGGACCTTTGTTCCTACATAAAGGAACATATCGAGTACAGCCACATCCCGGTGATCCTTCTTACGGCCAAAAAAGACGATGATTCCAGCATCGAGGGCTATCGTCATGGGGCAGACGGCTATCTTACCAAGCCCTGCAATTTCGCAGTGCTCTCGGCTATGATAAGCAACCTGATGAGAAAGCGCGAGAAGCAGATAGCAGACCTGCGCACTCAGCTTGTTTTCGAGGTAAAGGACAGCGAGTATACCTCTATAGACAAACAGTTCCTCGAAAAGGCCGTAGGAGTAGTAGACGACCACATCTCCGACGAGTCGTTCAGCCAATCCGATTTCGCGGCAGAGATGGCTGTATCGAAGACAGTACTCACAGAGAAGATGAAGAGCCTTACCGGCTTTACCCCGGTAGCGTTCATAATAAATACGAGGCTTGCAGTAGCCTACAAAACCATTCTGAAAGAAACGGGCAAGATCAGGGTCTCGGATCTGGCATATTCTGTAGGATTCGCAGACGCCAAATATTTCAGCAAGTCTTTCAAGGCTAAATTTGGGAAATCGCCCAAGGAACTTATAGACGAAGTAAAGGAGAGAAGATGAAAAAGAGTTTGATCGGTCTTTTTGCTCTGGCTTTTTTATCCGCACTCAATTCCTGCAACCCAGGCGTGCGCTATACCGAAACCGATTACGGCCAGTTCAGAGTGATATCTCAGAAGGGAGGGCGTACGCTCGGATACTCCCCCGCCTCCGGAATATCGATACTTAATTCAGACGGATACGGTTTCAAAGATCTGGACAGGGACGGAGAACTCGATCCCTACGAAGACTGGCGTCTCAGCTCCCGAAAAAGAGCCGAGGACCTTGCATCCAAACTCTCCATCGAAGAGATAGCCGGCCTGATGCTCTACAGCAGCCACCAGGCCATCCCTACGGACGATTACGGTTTCTGGTCGTCTACCTACAACGGGACTATCCTCAGGCTCAGCGGCCTGCCTAAATCGGCCCTCAGCGACAAACAGAAGGCATTTCTTGCAGAGGACAACCTTCGCGCGGTCCTTATCGTCCGCTCGGAGACCCCGCGCATGTTCGCCCAGTGGAACAACAATGCCCAAGAATTCTGCGAGGGCCGGGGCCATGGTATCCCGGTCAATATAAGTTCGGACCCGCGCCATGAAGTCGGGACGGTGGCCGAATTCAACGCCGGATCGAGCGGCACTATCTCCAAGTGGCCGGCTCCGCTGGGACTGGCTGCCACCTTCGATCCCGACCTGGTCCGGGGTTTCGGCCGGATTGCAGCGGTAGAATACCGGGCTCTCGGTATCGCGACCGCCCTTTCGCCGCAGGCGGATCTTGCAACCGATCCGAGATGGGCCCGTGATTATGGGACTTTTGGCGAGGATCCGTATCTCGCGGCCGACCTGACCAAGGCCTATATCGACGGTTTCCAGGAATCCGAGGTCTGTGAGCAGATCGAAGACGGCTGGGGCTTCGGGAGCGTCAACACGATGGTCAAGCATTGGCCCGGCGGAGGTGCGGGAGAAGGCGGACGCGACGCCCACTACAGCTTCGGTAAGTACTCTGTCTATCCCAATGACAACGTAGGCCAGCAGATTATCCCCTTCGTCGAGGGAGCGTTTAAGCTGGACGGTAAGACGGGCTCTGCTTCGGCGGTGATGCCTTATTACACGATCTCCTATGGGCTGGATCCTTCAGGGAACAACGTAGGCAATAGCTTCAGCGAGTACATTATCAACGAAAAGTTGAGAGACCAATACGGTTTCGACGGCGTTGTTTGTACCGACTGGGGTATAACCCACGATTATTACAAGGTCGAGGAGGCATACGGAAAGCCCTGGGGTGTAGAGACGCTTTCTGAGGACGAGAGACATTACCGTGTCATCAAGGCAGGCGTAGACCAATTTGGCGGCAACAACGACAAGGGCCCCGTACTAGCCGCCTACAGGAAGTGGTGCGATGAGTTTGGGGAGAAGAGCGCCCGCGAGCGCTTCGAACGCTCGGCGGTCCGCCTTCTGATGAACATGTTCCGCACCGGACTTTTCGACAATCCTTATATCGATCCCGATTATACCGAGCGTACCGTTGGAAAGGCGGAGTTTATGGAAAAGGGCTATCAGGCCCAGCTCAAGTCCGTTGTGATGGTCAAGAACCGTTCGAATGTTCTCCCGGTCGCTGCGGGTAAGAAGGTATGGTTCCCCAGGCGTTTCGACAGCGAGAAACAGACTTTTCTTAACGGCTCAACCGGTTCTGAAAGCTGGGTCTACCCTATCGACACGGCTATCGTAGGCAGGTATTTCACTCTTGCCCGGACTCCTGAGGAGGCGGATTTCGCCCTTGTAATGGTTCAGAGTCCTCAGAGTGGCTACGGCTACGATCTGGCAGACCGCATGAAGGGTGGAAACGGTTATCTTCCCATCAGCCTTCAGTACAATGATTATACAGCTGATTCGGCCCGAGAGAAGAGCATTGCGGGAGGCGACCCGTTCGAGAAGTTCGACAACAGAAGCTACAAAGGAAAGACCGTCAGGACTTCCAACAGGACGGATCTCGACCTGGTGAAGGCAACCCGCAAGGCTATGGGAGATAAGCCCGTAGTTCTCGCAGTAGCGGCAGACAATCCCTTCGTCCCCGCCGAGATTGAACCTTACGCAGACGCAATCCTGATCGGCTTCGGCATTCAGTATCAGGCCATGCTTGACATTGCCTCCGGTAAGGCGGAGCCTCAGGGCCTGCTGCCGGTTCAGATGCCGGCGGATATGAATACCGTCGAACTCCAGGCGGAGGATACGCCCGGCGATATGCGCTGCTACACCGACTCTGAAGGCAACGCCTATGACTTCGCTTTCGGCCTCGATTGGAAGGGCGTTATAAGGGACGCGCGAGTAAAAAAGTATGGGAGACCGGCTCCCTGTGTTCAGGCCCCTTATTCGGCCTTCCGTGACGGTGGAATCGGACACATCAAGACCGACGGCTGGCTGCTCGAGTTCCTCAAGAGGCAGCTTTCCGGTATGACCGGCCACCCTGAAGCCCTTTCCTACCCTTATGATTCCTGCCTCTGGGATGGCGAGAACATCACCCGCAATACCGAATCGTACGGAAGCGACTGGTGGCGCTACGAACAGACTGCCTATTACACAGACGGCATGCTCCGCCTGGCCTATATTCTGGGCGAGCGGGACCTTATCCGTAAAGGCGAGGGCGGGATTCATTATACCGTAGACCACGCGGACTCTACGGGGCGTTTTGCCCACACTACCTTCGGTTTCGCAGAAATGTGGCCGATGGCGGTCTTCTTCAGGGCAATGAAGGCATATTACGATTACAACCGCGACGAGGCGCTTCCCTCCAAACTGGAGAAGCACTACCTCACTCTCAACACCGAGCGCATGAAGCTATGGCGCAATGTAGTATCTATCGAGGGCATGCTGTGGACTTATTCCCACACCCACAATCCGGCGTTGCTTACCCTAAGCGAAGAAGTATGGAACGCCGGTCTCTTTACCGATCTTACACCGGAAGCCTGCGCTATGGATCATGTCCCCTTCATGCACGGAGTTACTTTCTGCGAAGAGCTCAAGCTCCCCATGCTCCTGTATGCCTACACCGGTAAGGAAAGATACAAGGAGTTGGCGCTCAACGCCCACAACAACCTGCTTCGCGAGCATATGCTGCCCGACGGAGTCCCCGTGAGCGCTGAAGCACTCTATGGCAGAGGCGAAATCCGAAACAGCCACGAGACTTGTGACATTGCCGATTACACCTGGACCCTGGGGTATTTCCTGCAGATTACGGGCGAGGCAAAGTATGCAGACATGATTGAACGAGCCGTGCTCAATGCTTGTCCGGGAGCGATTACCAAGGACTTCAAGTCGCTTCAGTATTTCTCTTCTGTCAATCAGGTTCGCGTCACGGGTGATTCCAACCACAACGGTTTCTTCCACGGCAGTACCTGGATGGCTTACAGGCCTACCCACCAGACCGAATGCTGCGCAGGAAATGTCCACAGAATAATGCCGAACTATGTAGACAGGATGTGGATGAGAGGCCCTCAGGGAGAGGTGGTAAGTACTCTTTTCGGCCCTTCAGAGTACTGCTTCGAAGCAGGTGGAAAGACGGCAACTGTAAAAGAGACTACGGAGTATCCCTTCGACGAGACCGTAACCTACACTTTCCGTAACCCCGGACGTGCAAAGATTGCCCTCAAGCTGAGGATCCCCGAATGGTGTGAGAATGCCACTCTCAGAATAGGCTTGAGAAAGTACCGCGGAGAACTCAAGCCAGGCTCTTTCGTTACCGTTGAAAGGAAGTTCAGCCGCTGGACTAAGGTTCGTCTGACGCTTCCTATGAAGGTATCCGTAAAGGAGATAGACGGAAAAGGCTACTATGTAGAAAGAGGACCTCTTCTGTATGCTCTCGATGTAGCCGGCAATAAAGTCGAGGACACTACGGTCTACGAGAATATGAACGGAAAGGTCCCCGAAAATCCGGATTTCAAGTGTTGGAGCATCACTCCCGCTTCAGAGTGGAATTACGCTCTTAGCGGTAGCGCGGACGATATAGCCCGTGAGGCTAAGGTAAGCATCTCGAAGCGCCGCAAGGGCTATCCTTTCGATCTGGGCAACTCCCCTGTTACTATTACAGTTCCGGCAAGAAAGATAGACTGGCCCCTTGAAGAAGACAGATTCACTCCTGAAGTTCCGACTCCAGATCATGTGAAGCCTCTTTCGGATGAGATTCAAAACATAACTCTTGTCCCCTACGGGGCAACCGAATTACGAGTATCAGTATTTCCCTTTATCAGATAAATGAAAGCGTTACGAGCCCCAATAATAGCCGCTGCAGCCCTCAGCCTGCTCTCATGCGTCAGGGTAACCTGCAGCCAGGTAGATCCCCTTGTCAAGGTATTTCCTGAGATGACGGCCTTTCCGGCCGCTCCCCAGATGCAATACGCCGCGGGCGGGATGAATGTAGAATTTCAGTTTGCGCTGTATTCCAATTCTCCGGTCAAGAACTTCAGGATCAGTTGCAGCGAATTCCGCTCGGATGAGGGTAATAAGATTCCCGCTCCGGTATGTGGTCTCGTCGATTATGTAGGCTGCTCGGAACTCCAGCAGTACCCGGCCCATGACGCCCTACGCAGCAATTCCGGGCTCTTCCCCGATCCTATTCTGGAACAGGACAGCTACGATCTGCCTGCATTCAGAGCCTTCTGTCCCTGGATTACCCTGCGTGTCCCCGAAAGGACTCCTGCGGGCATCTACACGGCTACCGTAACTATGAAAGGAAGAGGCTTTTGTTTCAGAGAGCCGGTAAAGGTCAAAGTCTACCCGTTCGATATGGAGAAACCATCCTTTGAGAACGTAAACTGGGTCTTCGACTTCCCCGAGGTCCTCACCTATTGGAACAACGGCGAGAAGGTCGAACTTGATTCCGACCTTTATTGGGAGTATATGGACCAGCTGGCCGAGAAGATGTACGAGGGCCATCAGACTATGTCCATGGTCAATATCTTCAGGGTAGTCGGGATGGAGCGCGGAAGCGACGGGAAATGGACTTTCGACTGGACTCTTTTCGACAAGCAGGTCCGAGGCTACATAGCCCACGGGGTGGGAGAACGGATCCAGGGCGCCGAACTTGGCCATAGGCTGAACCCGGTATGGGAAAGCCCGATGGGACTCTTTTATCCGATGGGAGGCGACGAGATTGAGCTGCTGCCCGTCTCCGATCCCAGGGTACAGGAATTCTACTCGCAGTTCCTGCCGGCTTACAAGGCCCATGTCGAGCAGAACGGCTGGGCAGACAGGTGGGTCCAGAAAGTCTGCGACGAGCCTATCGACGCCAATGCCGAAAGCTACTGCGAGGTCGTCCGCTTTATCCGCCGCTATTGGAAAGACATCCAGGTTCTTGAGGCTCTTCAGACTACCAGGCTGACCGGTGCGGTGGATATTTGGGTGCCTCAGCTGAATATCTGGCACAACAACTACGACTTCTACAAGGAGCGCCAGAAGGCGGGAGACCATATCTGGTTTTACACCTGCTGTTTCCCTCAGGAAGAGTATCCCAACAGATTTATCGAGCAGCCCCTTCTCAAAGGCCGTATGGTCTATTGGATGGGTTATAAGTACGGCGCTGAAGGTTTCCTGCACTGGGGCTTCAATTACTGGAATGCAGACTGCTACAAAGACGCCAGCAAGTGGTCAGGCTCTCTGGTACTTCCCGGCGGCGACAGCTGGATCGTCTACCCGGGCTACCATAAATTCCTGCGTTCGATACGCTTCGAGCAGATGCGTGACGGTCTGGAAGACATCACACTCCTGAAGATGCTGGAGCGCAAGGATGTAGGAAAAGCCCGCGCTATCTGCGACGGGCTCGTAACGAATTGGTGGGTCTATTGTACTTCCCCGACCCGTTATATGGAGACGAGGAAGTTCCTCTTGGAGTCTCTCAGCGAATAAGCTTATCAAGCCTTAGAAGCTGGCTAGCGGTCCACCATGTACTGTTCAGCCAGAGCTCTTCTATACCCGGCTCCTGATCGCCGAAGTCCACCATCAGAGTAAGGATGCGGCCGGACGGTTCCTGGAAGCGGGTCAGCGAATTCAGAAGGGCCTTTGCCTTCGCCAGAGCCAGTTTGTCGCCGTTGTATTCGTAGAGCGACAGATACCCGTCACACACATCTGCAATCGATGAATCGATGGGCTCTTCGTAGAAATACTGCTCGCATACGTAAGGCGGGAAGGCATTGACGCCCTCGAACTTGTCCCAGTGGACGAACTGATCCTCGCTCAGGCGGATGAGGTCATAGGCGTTGCTGACATCGAGCTTCGAGGGCTTTTCGGCAGTCAGAAGATAGGCTGCATAGGGCGAGGCCGTGAAGTTCGTAAGGTTCATATATGAGGGGAAATCATCCCACATCGAGTCCTCGAACATACCCGAAAGGTCGAAGCGCGGAAGCGCGACCTCGGTTATGTATTTCTCGGCCTTGAGGCGCGTCTGCTCGAACTCCTTGATTTCGTACTGGCTCTCGAAACGGCGCAGGTACTTGAGCGCATGTGCGGGCCAGAGGCGGAAGTGGCTGAGGGACTCCCCTGTCGCGAGATTTACCCTGATGGGCCATGAACCGTCTACATGCTGGATTCGGGCATAAGTCCGGGCAACGGCGAGCGAGCGCTCAAGCCATAGGGAATCGCCGGTAGCATCGAACAGATCGAGGAAGGCTTCGCCGGCTACAGATGCCTCCAGGACCATCATCTTGGCCCCATTGCCCGCCTGGACCTTCGAAACGTAGGTGTCGCCGTCTTCCGGCGCCTCGCCATAGGTGGGTGGCCATCCAGCCAACGGAGAGCCTTCGGGCTGAGCGAGGGAGGCCATGTAGCGCCCGGCTCCAAGGGCGGCCTTTATCGCTTCGTCATGGAGCTCGGGAATCTCGCGCGCTACCAGACACTCGATGCGCACTGTCGCGCCCACTATCTTACAGACATACGAATTGAAGGGATAGGACATATCCGGCAGCTCGCTCTCCTGCCAATGGCGGGTAGAGGGCATGTTGTGGATGAAGCGGCAGGCATCCAGGGCGGTCTGTCTATAGCTCTTTGCAGGGCCTTCGAAATCTCCCCTGAAAGGGAAATCCCTTACGAACTCGCGGGTTCCGGCAAGCGATAGCGAGTCTCCGCGCGAGTTTAGCGCAGTGACGGTGAGTGTTGTCTTTCCTGGAGGAATCAACTTCCATATTCTTCCAAGGTCATCATTGGGAGTCGAAGACTTGAAAGAGGCTACTGCAGAGCCGTTCTGTCTGACCGTATATCGGTACTCGGCCGCTCCTTCGACCTTTTCGAAACCGAAGGCCGGCGCATAGGTGAATTTCTTCGCGTATACGTTCCAATAGGGCTCCCCCTTACGGATTGGTATGGCATAATCGGCCTCTGCCTTTCTGGTCAGGGCTTCTTCCGAAGAGCAGCAAACCGCAAGGATGGCGGCAGCCGCCAGAAATAATCTTCTCATTTAAGTGTCTCTATGATAGATTGGTTGACGTTTTTCAGATGTTCGATGTCGAACTTGACTACCTCTCTGTCGTAGGTCATCAGGCCATTGGATTCGAGTTCCACGTCGGTGGTTTGCGTGTAGACTGCGGCTGAGCATCCTGTCTTGATGAAGACCTTGAGCATCTCTCCGAATTCGTCGTAGAGGTCCTGGAGACCCTGCTTATCCTTACCGTAGCTGTAGCCCCAGTTGTCTGAGGATTCCACCCACATATGGCCCTTTACGGGGAAACCGATACCGCCATATTCGCCCAGGACATTGATGAACTGATGGTCGAAGGCGTTCATCGCCGGGCAGGAATAATGGTGGACATCGATTATATCGCCGGCGAAGTGGAAGTTTCCACCGGAGGCCTCGTTGACAAGGCGGGTCGAGTCATGTGCTCTGGTGAAGGCAACTACCTCGCGGGTGTCGAACTGGCCCCACGCTTCGTTGAAAGGCACCCAGACAGCAATACACTGGAAAGGCTTCAGGGCGTCGATTATCTCTCCCCATTCGTGGTAATAGTTGTCCTTCCACTCCTCGGGGATTTTACAGTCTGAACCGCCTACGAAGCTGTCTCCGGACCACCAGTTAACGGAATTCTCAACCACCTCCGGATCGCGCCAGACGGAGTTCTCCCTGTCCGGATCGGCGATGCAGGGCATATCCTGCCAGACTATTATTCCGAGAACATCACACCAGTAGTACCAGCGGGCGGGCTCTACCTTTACGTGTTTGCGTATCATATTGAAGCCCAGTTCCTTGGTACGGATTATATCGGACTTCAGAGCTTCGTCTGTAGGCGCGGTGAAGATTCCGTCCGGCCAGTAACCCTGGTCCAGAGGACCGAACATGAACAGGCGCTCTCCGTTCAGAGCCAGGCGCTTGTATGCATTCTGATGCGAGCCTGCCCATTCGTCCTTTTTCATGGATACGGTGCGAAGGCAGGTGTAGCCATCAATCTTGTCTACCGTCTTCCCTTTCTTGAGAAGAGATATTTCCAGACCATAAATGCTGGGAGATGAAGGACTCCAGAGTTTTGGATTCTCAACTGCTATCTTAAGTCCTTCGCCGACTACTGAGGAACCGTCTTTGAGAACTGCCTTAATCCCATCATAGTCGCCTTCAGCATTGACATCAATGGACAGAGTATTTCCGTCCCACACAGTGTTGTATGAGGCGATGTAGGCCGACTTGTTTACAGGCTCAAGCCACACAGTCTGCCAGATGCCGGAAGTTGGCGTATACCAGATTGCACGGGGCGAGAGGCACTGCTTGCCGCGCGGCTGATAGCCGTTGTCGCTGGCATCTTCGACCCTGACCCGGATAGTCTGCCTGCCGCTCTTTCTGAGGACATTTGTTATATCGAAAGTAAACGGGGCGTATCCTCCCTTATGCTCTCCGACCTTAGTCCCGTTGACCCAGACTTCAGTTTTCCAATCGCATGCTCCGAAATGAAGAAGAACGCTCTGTTTGCGCCATTTTGAAGGAACTGTAAAGGTCCTTTCATACCAGAGTGCATCTTCTTTTGTGATGCTTCTCTGAACTCCGGAGAGCGAAGACTCTACGCAGAAGGGCACCAGGATCTTCCCGTCCGGCTTACTGTATTGCTGGTCTGCTTTAGTTATCGAATAATCCCAGAGGCCATTGAGATTGATCCAGTCCTGACGGACCATCTGAGGGCGGGGATACTCGGGAAGCGGACATTTAGGGTCTACCTGCTCTGCCCAGCGGGTTTTAAGCCTGTCTCCTGCAGGCGCCCAGCCCTGGGCACATAAAGGAAGTGTAAGCGATAGTGTAAGAATTAATATGGTCAGATATCTTTTCATAATGATGATATATTTCCGGAAAAACGGACTTCATAGTCCGACTTCAGATTTACAGACAATTCTTTGATTTGCTTCTCGTCTGCCTTGACGATAAGAGTCTTGCCGCGCCTGCGGACTTTGCAGTTGTAGGCCCCTATGCTTCCGTCCGGCCGCTCGAGGATGAAGGCTCGGGTGAGTACGGCCTCCGCTATGAACTTGAAGACTTCGTGGACGTCGTTGTCGCAGACATTTACGGTCTGATAGTCGCTTACCATCGGGACATAACACTCGCCCAGAACCTTTTCATGGTTGGGATAACAAGCCGGGTTGGGATTTCCGGAAAGGAGAGAGTCCTTGCTCGAACCCTCTATCGGCTCGTCGGCCTGCACTCCCCTTACATACGGGTCCACGACGAAGGCCCATCTCAGTTCGCCCGTCCTGCCGTCTATCAGCTGGGAGAAAGCATCGGCCGCGTCGAAGGTTTGCCGTAGCCATTTTTCTTCGCCCGTAAGCAGGTATGCGTAGTAAGTAGCGTAAGCCCTCCAGGCACTCCAGCCGTGGGGCGAGGAAATCATATTCGGGATAAGCATTACATCGTACTGCGCTTCCCAGAAACGGAGCGTTCCCCCGCGTCTTCTGGCATCCGGGACGAAGTTTTGTGTAAGGCAGTCGTGCTCACCCAGAAGCCTGAGCATTTCTCCGGCATATATGGCCCTCTTGTGGGGATCATCGGTCAGAAGGGCGAGCTGCCCCATCTGCAGGGCCGAGCAGGATACCATCCCGTCTTCAAAGGTAATCTCGCCTTCTGTGTTGAAGTCTCCCCTGGCCCTGACCAGCTGGTCTACTGCCTTCTCGGCGCAAGCATAGTGCCTCTCTGCAGCCTCCTCCAGATCGGGATCGCCACAATCGCGTTCGGCAAGTGAAAGTTCAACTATCGCCTTTGCTATATAGATGACACTGGTGTAGACGGTATTACCATTCATGAAAGCGCCGTCAGATGCCTGCGAATGGTCTGTCATCCAATCGCACAGGCGGCTTGCAAGGCGCAGGTCGGAGAGGTCGCCGTATGCTTCGTATTTGTCTGCAAGCATGCTTATGGTCATCGCCGTATTCTGGATGCGGTCCGGAAAGACTCTGGGATATGCACGAACAGTGTCAAACTGCAGATCGAGAAGGAAGTCGAAGCGATCTTTCAACGGGGGGTCATATATTGTCGAGGGAAAATGCTTCGCAGCCAGAAAAGCGGAGAAGAAGCCATAGGAAGATTCGACATGCGAGCCGCCGTGTTGCTTGTAGCGAAGAGCTGCTGCCCGTGCGAGCTTGATTGTCCTGGACCAAGGGGTGCGGATATGAACCGTTGCAGTGGCTATGTGGCCTTCTCTGTCGGTTGCCGTTATTGTATGCGTACCCCTGAACGCACGTCGGCGGGCTCTGACCCTGACCCCTTCTCCGTATACTTTGTAGCGGAACTTCTCTCCTGGGGCATAACTGGTCTTCTCCAGATCTATGACGGGTATTCCGGCAGTAGCAGAGATGGTCTCAGCGAGTTTGTCGAGGCTCTCCAGCTCTTTAAGGTATATAGTCCACGACCTGGACTCTCCAGGATCCAAGCCTGTCAGATTCTGCGGATGATGCTTGGGAAGTGGCAGACAGTGGATTAGATCGAGATACGCACCTTCAATCCGATGCCCCCAGAAAGGATAGCCCGGAGGGTCTTCGTAAGCGATGTTATAGTCGAGATGCCAACAGGCGACGGGGTCGGGCGATGCGATGGCTATAACCTTGCCGGAGGGACTCTGGAAATATCCGTAGAAGTGAGTACGTTCGCAGTAGAGTAGGGTCGGGAAGTATTTGTCCAGCCACTCAGGATACTTGTCCATGTAGGTATCGATGCCAAGAGAAATGCCGGCCGCCTCGGGCTCGATGCGTTTGTCGGATAAGTTGGAGACGGTTACAGTCCACTTGAGGACGCCGTCAGCCCTTGAACTGTCGATTGTACATCTGAGTGCATCCATGACCTGAGGCGCAGCCTTGACAAAAAAAGTCGGGACTGCGGCGGATGAACTGAGCGCGAGGGCCAGCAGACACATTAGGACAAACAGTCTTCTCATATACTTTCAAAGATACGCATTTTTTGTGTTAAATTTGCGCCGTGAGATTTGAAGATACCATTTGTGCTTGTGCGACCGCTCCAGGGGCGGGAGCCATTGCCGTGATAAGAGTAAGCGGCCCGAGGGCGCTTGAGTTCGCGGACAAGCTTGTCAGGCTTCGCCACGGACGTCTTTCCGATTACGAGGGCTACAGAGTTGCCTTCGGAGAGGTTGAAGGGCTCGACCAAGTCCTTGTGACGGTCTTCCGCGCCCCGCATTCCTACACCGGCGAGGACGGAGTGGAGATCAGTTGCCATGCCTCGTCTTTTGTCGTTTCCGAGCTGCTCCGGCGCTTGATGGAGATGGGCTGCCGAATGGCCGAGCCGGGCGAATTCACCCGCAGGGCCTTCCTTAACGGGAAGATGGACCTTGCCCAGGCGGAGGCGGTGGCAGATCTCATCGCATCCGACTCCCAGGCCGCCCACAGGCTGGCGCTCTCGCAGCTCAAGGGAGGTTATTCGGAGGAATTCCGCAGGCTTCGCGCACAGCTGGTCGAACTTGCATCGCTCGTGGAGCTGGAGCTCGATTTCAGCGAGGAGGAGGTCGAATTTGCCGACCGCTCGCGACTTTCCGGCCTGCTGGCAGACTGCCGGGGCCGCGTGGATGCCCTCAAGGCCTCCTACCGTGTGGGCAATGCAGTTAAGAACGGCGTACCGGTCGCTATCGTGGGAGCGCCCAATTCCGGGAAAAGCACCCTTCTAAACGCCCTCTTGGGCGAAGACCGCGCGATCGTTTCGGATATCCCCGGGACCACGCGCGATACCGTCGAGGAGACTATGGTCCTGGACGGTGTCCGGTACCGATTTATCGATACGGCGGGGTTGCGCGATTCTTCTGACACGGTGGAGCGGCTCGGCATCGGGCGCTCGCTCGAAAAGCTCCGCTCAGCTGCCATCGTAATCTGCCTTCTGGATGCCTGCGACTCCCCTTCTTCGCGCGAGGCTGTTCTTCGCCGTGTCATGGACGAAGTGTCCGAAGACCAAAAGGTCATTGTCGCGCTGAATAAATGCGATCTGGCGGCGGGATCGGACGAGCCGGTGTGTGATTCTGCGGGTTTTGCACACCAGACTGTTGCGATATCGGCTCTTCGAGGCACTGGCCTGGATGCTCTGCGCTCCGCTATTGCCTCATGCGGCTTCGGCCTCTCCTCAGGCGAGGGCGCAATCGTCACCTCTGCCCGCCACTATCAGGCCCTCTGCGATGCTTCAGAAGACCTTTCTCGCGCCTCCGACGCCCTTTCCCGCAACCTCCCCGGCGACCTTCTGGCCGAGGATCTGCGCGCCGCAATCTCCAGCCTCGGCTCCATCTTCGGCGAAATCACCACCGACGAACTGCTCGGAGAGATATTCGGGCGGTTCTGCATCGGAAAGTGATTGATTATCAAAATAATCACCAAATCCCGCGCCAAAGCATCCGTCATCAAACTCGTGGAAGAGCCCACCGCCGCTGCTGCGGCCGGTGGCGGCGAGCCGTAGTCTCCGGGACTGAGACCTGAAACTGTCAGGCCCTCTGGATTCGCTCCAGGGGGCCTTTCGTTTGGACAAGTGGCGGATAATGATTAACTTTAGGCCGTTAAATCGTAATTCC
>CAMNNY010000116.1 GCA_946546175.1 uncultured Bacteroidales bacterium | reverse complement strand
CGCCGGCAAGACGGTCAACACTGCCGACGAAGTTCCCTTCCACATCGTGAAGGGAGGCGCTCCAGCCGGCCAGACCAACGCCATCGACGCCATCTCCGGCGCCACCATGACCAGCAAGGGTCTCGACGAAGCCATCAACATCTGGCTCAAGGCATATGCAAACTATGCCGCGGGCGCTAAAACTACGGAGGAATAAGCTATGGCACAGAAACTCAAAGAAACAATCCTCAACCCTATTCTGAAGGGTAATCCGATTACCGTCCTCATTCTCGGTATCTGCTCTTCGCTCGCCGTTACGGTAGAGCTCAAGGGCGCCTGCGTCATGGCCCTCTCCGTGATCATCGTCACCGGCGTGTCGAGCCTTATCTGCTCGCTGCTCCGCAAGACCATCCCGAACCGTGCACGAATCATCGTCCAGCTTGTGGTGGTCGCCATGATGGTAATTCTCGTGGACCAGGTGCTCAAGGCTTTCGCGTACGCGATTGACAAGCAGCTCTCGGTCTACATCGGCCTTATCATCACCAACTGTATCGTGATGGGACGCATCGAGGCTTTCGCCCTCGGCAACAAGCCCTGGCCCTCCTTCCTTGACGGCATCGCCAACGGCGTGGGCTACGGACTCATCCTCATCATCGTCGCATTCTTCCGCGAGCTGCTCGGAAGCGGAACCCTCTTCGGGATTCCGGTCCTCTCGGCTATCGGCTACACCAACAACGGTCTGATGATCCTTCCTCCCATGGCCCTCATCCTCATCGGATGCATCATCTGGGTCCACAGGAGCATCGACAAATCCCTCCAGGAAAAATAACACACACAACTAAGGAATTATGGAATATTTAAGCTTATTCGTAAAGTCAATTTTCGTTGACAATATGATCTTTGCATACTTCCTCGGTATGTGTTCGTACCTGGCAGTATCAAAGAACGTCAAGACCGCAAACGGCCTCGGCATCGCGGTCATATTCGTGCTTCTCATCACCCTCCCCGTCAACTACCTGCTCAACAAGTACGTGCTTCTGCCCGGCGCCCTGAGCTGGCTCGGAGAGAGTTTCGCAAACGTCGACCTCAGCTTCCTGAGCTTCATCCTCTTCATCGCCGTGATCGCAGCAATCACCCAGGTGGTGGAGATGATCGTGGAGAAGTTCCTCCCGAGCCTTTACAGCTCGCTTGGCATCTACCTCCCGCTCATCGCCGTCAACTGCGCCATCCTCGGCGGATCGCTCTTCATGCAGCAGAGGGATTTCGTGAACGTCGGTGAGGCTACCGTCTACGCTCTCGGCTCGGGCATCGGCTGGTATCTCGCCATCGTCGCCCTCGCCGCAATCCGCGAGAAGATGAGCTACAGCAACGTGCCTGCAGCCCTCAAGGGCACCGGCATCTCCTTCATGACAGTAGGTCTGATGGGCATCGCCTTCATGGCCTTCATGGGAATTTCACTTTAGAACAGGAGGCAACAGTTATGAGCAATACACTTATTTCTTCAATGGTGCTTATGGTGGTTGTCATCCTCATTCTCGTGGCAATCCTCCTCATCATCAAGGCGGCCATCACCCCCAAGGGCAAGGTCCAGATCGACATCAACGACGGCAAGAAGGTCCTCGAGGTCGCTCCCGGCGGAGACGTCATGCACACTCTCGCCGACAACGGCATCTTCCTTCCTTCCGCCTGCGGCGGCAAGGCCAACTGCGGACAGTGCAAGATCCAGGTCACCGAAGGCGGCGGAGAGATCCTCCCCACCGAGGTCGGATTCTTCAACCGCAAGCAGATCAAGGAAGGCTGGAGGCTCGGATGCCAGGTCAAGGTCAAGGACAACCTCAAGGTCAAGATGGACGAAAGCGCCCTGAGCGTCAAGAAGCTCGAGTGCGAAGTCATCTCCAACGACAATGTCGCTACCTTCATCAAGGAATTCACCGTACGCCTGCCCGAAGGCGAACACATCGACTTCAAGAGCGGCGAATACATCCAGATCGACATCCCCGAGTACGAGGCTGACTTCTCCGACATGAACGTCGGACCCGAGTACATCGGCGACTGGGAAAAATACGGAATCACCTCACTCAAGTACAAGAACACCACCCCTACCATCAGGGCTTACTCGATGGCCTCATATCCTGCAGAGAAGGGCATCATCAAGCTCAACGTGCGTATCGCTACGCCTCCGTTCGACCGCACCCAGCCCAAGGGCGTGTTCAAGTTCGTCCCCGGCGTGCCTCCGGGAGTCGCTTCCACCTTCGTCTTCTCCCGCAAGCCGGGCGACAAGGTATGGATCAGCGGCCCTTACGGCGAGTTCCTTCTGCCCAAGGACGATCCCAAGGATCAAGAGTATGTATTCGTGGGCGGCGGCGCCGGCATGGCACCTCTGCGCAGCCACATCATGCATCTCTTCAAGACCCTCAAGACCGAGCGTGAAGTCCACTTCTTCTACGGCGCACGCGCCCTTGTCGAGGCCTTCTACCTCGAAGACTTCGCCGAGATCGAGAAGGAGTTCCCTAACTTCCACTTCCACCTCGCCCTCGACCGTCCGGATCCCGCAGCCGACGCTGCAGGCGTGAAGTACACCGCAGGTTTCGTCCACAACGTGATGAACGAGACCTACCTCAAGAACCACGAGGCTCCCGAGGACATCAAGTACTTCATGTGCGGTCCGCCTATGATGACCAAGTGCGTCACCGACCTGCTCGACTCGCTCGGCGTCGCCCCCGAAAACATCCTGTTCGACAACTTCGGAGGTTAATGAAAACGCACACGATCATACTTCTGACACTGCTCCCGCTTCTTGCGGGAGCTTGTCGTTTATATGGGGGTAAAGAACAGATTAACCTTGAGCCTCCCGAACCCGTACAGCCTGTCGGGCAGGACTCGACACGTACATTCACGGCCAAAGTCACGCTCGAAGCCGATTATCCGGTAAGAGACGCCCAGATATTGTTCTACAGGTCGGACGGCCTCAAAGACCTTGTCATGGCTGTAAACTCCGATGGAGCAGTCGCCGATGTCGAATTCACTGACAGCCTGCCCAAGACCGCCGCCGTCATCGCCAACTCGAAGTACAGGCTCAACACTGCAGCACTCGGCCACTTCGACTCTCTTGACCAGCTTGTCTACCGCCTGGAAGACGAAGACACGCAGGCTCCGTTGATGACAGGAATCGGCTCCGTCACGCCGGGAGAGAACTGCAGGATAAGACTCTCTCCCCTACTGTGCACGGTCGTTCTGTCCGAAGTAACCAATCTCTACGAAGGCGACACTCTTGCTGAAGACCCCCGCGTATGGCTTGAAAATGCCAACGGCGAAACTGCATTATTCAAGGCTTCGGGATTCCCCGTCAGGGACCCTCAAAGGACGAAGGCCGTCAGGCTTCCCTCGGACATAGGGCTCTACACCCAGCGCCCCGGAACGCGCCTGTACTGCTACCCCAACGACCTTCCGAATCCCAACCCCGGCAATCCTGCCACGGAGATTGTTTTGCAATACGAAGCAAACGGCGAGACACACTCGTGGCGTTCAACCCTGCATCCTATAAAAAGGGGAGAAACTATTCTTGTTCAAGCAGAGCTTCGACCGTGTGACGAAGTCCAACGCTGATCGGGAAGTGGCTCTTCCAACCCAGAGTGCGCAACTTGTCCGAAGACAGGCGGGCTTTGGTCACCTTGCTGAAACCGGCTGATTCGGTGGAATCCGGAATGTCGAAGATCACCTTGGTCCCGGCGATCGACGCGAGCTCTTCCGCAACTTCGCGAAGGGTTACGTCGCCCGAAGGGTCAGCGATATTGTAGGCCTCGCCGGATTCACCCTTGAGCAGCACGTAAAGAAGGCCCGAGACTGCATCGGCAACATAAGTATATGAGTAGAACTGGCTCCCGTCGCTCTTTAGGACTATATCTTCCTTGCCGACCGCATTGCGAAGGAACTGAGAAAGCGCCTTTGTATCTGAAGGCAGGAGCGTAGGGCCGTAAGACCGCGTGAAACGCGGGATCACTATATCGAGCCCATATTGTCTGGCGTATGCCTGACACAGGGCCTCGCCGCATCGTTTGCTCTCCGGATAGCCGGCCCTTAGCGTATTGCTGTCGATATAGCCGCAGTATTTTTCGTCGAAAAGCTCAACGTCTCCCCTGTTCTCCCCGTAGATTTCATTGGAGGAGGCGAAGGCGAAACGCTGCGCACCGCAACTGCGGGCGAACTCGAGCATGTTCTGAAGCCCGATGATGTTAGTCATTATGGTCTGCACGGGCTCGGTGGCATACGCGACGGGGTGAGTGTTGGAAGCAAGGTGGATGACGTAGTCAGCCTTCTCGGGCAGGGCGAAGGGCAAATTGACCTCGAGCGCAACAAACCTGAAGAGCGGATTGTCCCAGTATCCGAGGAAACGCTCGCGGGCACGCCCGGCATTGCGGCCTACCGCGATTACCCTGCAGCGGAGGTCCTGCAGCAAATTACGCTTCATCAGCACATCCACAAGGCAGCTGCCGATAAGTCCGGAACCGCCGCTGATAAGCACCGTCTTTCCCGCCAGTTTCTCCCAGGGCAGGTTCTCGTCCATGGCCACCAGACTGACGTCGGCCAGATACTGCGGATTGTCAAATGCTTTCATCGTGCTTTTTCATATAGACCCTGAACCACTCCAAGTCACCGGGGGTGGTCAGTTTTATGTTCTTGTCGGAGCCCTTTGCGAAATGGAGACGATGGCCGAGCTCCACCATCATCGTGTTGGTGTAGGACGAACCTCGAATCCCAATCCCCTTTTCGAAGGCTTCGTGATAGGCCGGATCCAGAAGGCCGAAGCGGTAAGCCTGCGGAGTGGAAACCCGACGGAGGGTCTCCCGCGGAATATACTTAACGGTAGTCGAAGGATCTTCGGGGTCGACCAGAAAAATCTGCTCGTTATATGGGAGCGACGTCACTGCATTCCCGAAAATTTTACACTTTTCGACAACGTCCGAGAGCACATCTGCATCTATTAAAGGACGGATACCGTCGTGAATTATCACTATATCGTCAGGCTTACAATGACCTTCGAGAGCAAACACACCGTTTCGGATAGACTCCTGCACACTGTCACCGCCCTTCACTACCATGGTGAGCTTGGTGATGCCGTAGAGGTCCGCCCATCTTCTGACGTCGTCTTGCCAGCCGTCGATGCAGACAAGCACTATTTCGTCTACCATCGGGTGCTGCTGGAATCCTTCGAGCGTATAGAAGAGAACGGGCTTGCCCTCCACCTCCACAAACTGCTTGGGGAGGTCGAGACCCATCCTGGAGCCGACACCGCCGGCTACGACGATTGCGATTGTAACCATATTCTAAACAAATATACGCAATTATTTCCTATCTTTACCCCCCGATGAGAAAACAGAGAATATGTATCTGCGGCGGTGGGTCCCTCGGGCACGTCTGCGCCGGCGTCCTTTCTTCCAAAGCAGAAATCCGTATTCTGTCCGGCCATCCCGACAAATGGGGCCGGACTCTCACTGTTACCGATCCCAACGGCAAAGTATTCAACGGCACCCTTTCTGAAGTTTCTTCCGATCCTTCCCGGGTTGTCAGCGGGTCAGACATCGTCCTTCTCTGCGTCCCCGGGCACCTCATCGAAAAAACTCTTCGCGATATCAAGCCCTGGATCGGCGACGCAGCGGTAGGCTCCGTAGTCTCCAGTACGGGCTTCTTCTTTTTCGCCCACAAAGAACTCGGGCCGGACGCCAGACTGTTCGGCTTCCAAAGGGTTCCGTACATAGCCAGAGTGAGTGAGTATGGCCGCAGCGCCATGCTGCTCGGCTACAAAAGCAGCCTCACCGTGGCGCTCGAAAACATCCCCTCCGAGTTTGCCGCTACTCTCCGGTCTTTATTTGACACCCCCGTCTGCATAGCCGACAATTTCCTTCAGGTATCGCTTACCAACTCCAACCCCATCCTCCATACGGGAAGGCTCTACACGATGTTCCGCGGACATGAAGACGAACTGTTCGACCACAACATTCTCTTCTACCGCGAATGGACAGACGAATCGTCTGCCAAGCTTATCGCGATGGACGAAGAATTCTTCCGACTGCTGGACAGACTCGAAGTAAGCGGCATCCCTACCCTGCTGGACTACTACGAGAGCCACGATGCAGCCTCGCTTACCGCCAAAATTTCCTCAATCGAGGCATTCCAGGCCATCACAAGCCCCATGGTGCAGGTTGAAGGCGGATGGAAGATGGACCGTACGAGCAGGTATTTCACAGAAGATTTTCCCTTCGGACTGAGATGGATAAAGGATCTCGCAGACCGAAACAATATAGACACCCCGGTGATAGATGAAGTCTATAGTTGGGGAATCAGTTTACTATGACAGAATTCAGCGTAAAAAAAGCCATCATATTCGCAGCCGGTTTCGGCTCGCGCATGGTTCCGGTCACCCTCGACCGGCCCAAACCGCTCGTCAGAGTGAACGGCGTCCGCATCATCGACACTCAGCTCGATGCCCTGCTCGAAGCCGGGATCGAAGATATCACCATCACCCGCGGCTACAAAAAGGAGTGCTTCGACGAGCTGCTCGAAAAGTATCCCATGCTCAAGTTCATCGACAACCCCCTCTACGACCGCACCAACAGCATATCTTCAGCGATGAAGGCTCTCGAGCTGATCGAAGGCGGCTGTTACCTGTGCGAGGCCGATCTTATGATTGCCAATCCGGGGATAATCCGCAAGTGGCACACCGGCTCGGACTATCTCGGCTCTTTCGTACGCCAGACCGACGACTGGTGCCTTAGCGAACGCGACGGTTATGCCTGCGACTACCGCAAGGGTGGCACCGACTGCTTCAATTGCTACGGCATCTCCTGCTGGAGCCCCGAAGACTGCGAGCGCCTTCGCACCGACATCGCCGAGGTCTGGAACTCCGGAGAGCAGAACGTCTTCTGGGAGTTCGTGCCGCTGGTGCTCCGAAAAGACAACTACAAGGTAAAGATCCACGAATGCTCCAAAGGCGACGTGGTCGAGATAGATACATTCCAGGAACTGGTCGCGATCGACCCTTCCTACAAAAACTACCCGAAGCAATGAAAGTCTACAAAGGAAGCATTATCACCGTCGACAGCAAAGACTCTGTCGCCAGGTATCTCGTTGAAGATGGCGGCCGCATCATCTATGTCGGCGACACCCTCCCCGCCGAGTACGAAGGCTCAGAAACCATCGACCTGGGCAGCAAAGCCCTGATTCCGGCTTTTGTGGACAGCCACCAGCATTTCGCTTCGTTCTCCACCTTCAACGCCGGGCTCAACGTCATGGAAGCAGAGTCCAACAAGCAGATTATGGAGATGATCTCGGACTACTACAAGCGCAGCGGCAAGGCAAAGACCCTTATCGCCTTCGGCGCTTCTCCCTACTCTGTCAGCGAGCGCAGGCTCCTAAGCCGCGAAGAGCTCGACAAGGTCTGCCCCGACAAAGAGATAATGGTAGTCAAGTACGACGGCCATGCCTGTATCGTCAATTCGAAGCTGCTCGCAAAGATCGACGACAAGGTGCGCGAGCTTCGCGGCTACCACCCCGACACGGGCGAGATGAACCAGGAAGCCTTCTTCAAGGTCTCCGACTACATCACGGGCAGCCTCAGCATCCCCGAACTCTTCGTCAACATGCAGAAAGCCGCCGACTTCCAGGCCGCCCAGGGTATAGGAATGATCCATACCGTCAGCGGAGTCGGATTCGTGGGCGATCTCGACATCACGATGGAGAAGATCTTCGCCAAATCGCTCCGTAACGGTTTCCAGATCAGGGTGTTCCCCCAGTCGATGGATGTGAAGGTGGCGACTTCGCGCAAGCTCCCCCGCATCGGCGGATGCTTCAAGTGCGCGCTCGACGGCTGCTTCGGCTCGGGCGATGCCGCCATGAACGAGCCCTACACCGACGGCACTGACGGAGTCCTCTACTACAGCGACGAGACCGTCACTGAGTTCTGCAAGAACGCCAACCGGGCCGGACTGCAGATCGAGATGCACGCCATCGGCGACAAAGCCTTCGACCAGGCCACACGCTGCCTCAAGGCCGCCCTCGACGACTTTCCCCGCGAAGACCACCGCCACGGCATAATCCACGACTGCCTGCCTACCGAAGAAGGCCTTCGCATCTGCCGCGACTACCACATAGCGATGCCCATCCAGAGCGCTTTCATCAACTGGAAGCAGGAGCCCGACGAGTATCTGGAGAGCCTGATGGGAAAGGAGCGTTGCTCGCGCCTCAACCCTATCAAGACCTTCGAAGAGAACGGTATCGCCGTCTCCCTCGGCTCCGACGCTCCATGCACAAGTCCCAGCCCTATAGTCTGGCTCGACCGCTGCGTCAACAACCCCAACAAAGAGCAGCGCATCTCGATCCAGTCGGCCCTTCGAATGGCTACCTACAACGGCTACTATACGACCTTTGACGAGAAGGAGCGCGGCTCGCTCGAGAAGGGCAAGATCGCAGATATGGTAATCCTCAGCGCCAACCCTTACAGCATTCCCCAGAAAGAGATCGGCTCGCTCAAGGTCGAGAGCCTGATCCTCCAGGGCGAGCCCTACCGCAGCGCCCGCGAGGGTGTGGTCGGAGCGGCCCTCAGGGGACTTTTCTCCAAAAGCAAGTTCTAGAGAATGGTAATAGTCCGTCACGCAGTCATTCTCGCCGCAGGCGCCGCCACCCGCTTCGTTCCCCTCTCGCTCGAGCAGCCCAAAGGCCTGTTCGAGGTAGGAGGACAGCGTCTGGTCGACAGGCAGATCGAGCAGCTCCTCCAGGCCGGCATCACCGACATCACCGTCGTGCTCGGCTACAAAAAGGAGATGTTCGCATACCTTAGCGAAAAATACGGGGTGCGCCTGATCGACAATCCGGCCTACAATACCGAGAACAACATCCGCAGCCTGCTCTGCGCCAGGGACTACCTGGAAGACGCCTATATCTGCTCCTGCGACGACTACTTCAAGGTCAACCCGTTCCGCGCCGAAGAAGAACACAGTTTCTACGCCGGGGAGCATGTAGACTACGCCTCCAAGGAGATGTTCGTCCTTACCGACTCCCAGGGGCGCATCACCCGCATGGAAAAGGGCCTTCAGGGGGGCGATATCCTCCTGGGGCACTCCTTCTGGACTGCGGCGTTTGCCCGCAAGTTCGTGAGCATAGCCCTGTCCGACACCGAAGGCAAGTACAGCCAGTCCTACTGGGAGTGGCTCGTCAGGGACTACCTCCCCGTACTGCCTCCGTTCTACTTCAAGGCCTACCCCGCCGGCACGGTCTACGAATTCGACTACTTCGAAGAACTCCGCGAGTTCGACTCCGACTATATGGCCAACTCCCGCAGCCGGATTCTCGACAACATCAAGAGCGTCTTCGGATGCGGCAACGCCGACATCACCGATTTCCGCAAGATAAGCGAAGGTCTTACCAACACCTCGTTCATCTTCAGGGTGGGCGGCAAGGACTATATCTACAGGCATCCCGGCGAGGGCACCGAGAAGATCATCGACCGCAGCCACGAAAAGGCCTCGCTCGAGAAGGCCCGCGACCTGGGCATCGACCCCACCTTCATCCACATCGACAGCCGTGAAGGCTGGAAGATAAGCAGTTACGTCCCTTCTTTCAGGGAACCCGAATACTCATCAGAGCAGGACACCCGCAAGGTGCTCGAAGTCTTGCGCCGGCTCCACTCCAGCGGTGAGACGGCAACTTGGGGCCTGCGCCCCTGGGAAGACTCTCTCGAGATCGAAAAGATGCTCGAAAAGAAGGCTCCCGGCTGCTTCGCCCCTTACCTCGAGCTCAAGGAGCGCATAGGGCGCATGTACGCCCAGACTCTGGGCGATGGAGTCGGGAAGTGTTTCTGCCACGGCGACACCTACCGTCACAACTGGATGCTGCTGCCCGACGGAGGCGTGATACTTATCGACTGGGAGTACGCAGGATTTTCCGATCCGGGCATCGACGTGGGCTACTACATAGTCGACGCCATGTACGACAAGTCGAGAGCCAAGGCTGTCATAAGGGAATATCTCCGCGAAGACTGGACTCCCGCGCTCGAAAAACACTACTTGATCTATACCGCCCTGATTGCCTGGTACTGGTTCGTCTGGGCATTGTACCGCGAATCATGCGGCGCCGCGATGGGCGAGAGCCTGGGCAACTGGCTCGAAATGGCTAAATACTACAGCAAATGACACTTAAAGAATTCTGGAACAAGGTCTATATCAAACCCCGCCGACATGCCCTTATGCGTCGTTATGGAGTTCCGATGTTGAAGGCCTTCGACCGCGCCCTTACCGGTGCAGGCATCCCCTTCAGCCCCGTCTATGGGACCCTGCTCGGGGCAATACGCGAGAAAGGATTCATCCCCCACGACGACGACGCCGATATGGGAGTATGGAACAGTATGATTCCCGGAGGACTCGACGCGCTCCACAAAGCCCTCGAAGCCGAAGGGTTTACCCTCAGCCGTACGCTCCTTGTCGACGGAGGTGAATTCGCCCGTGAGGAGACCTGGAAATGGAACCACATAGGGGTCGACATCTTCTTTTTCGACAAACTCGACGGAGACCTCAGCCGCGGCTATATGTTCTATCCCTTCCGTGACTGCTCGTCCTACAAAGAGTCGGTCAAAAAGCACGGCGGACTTAGGGTAGTGGAATTCGAAGTGCCGTTCTCCCCCACAACCGAGCGTCTGCCCTTCGAATCGATAACCCTGCCGATCACCACCGTCGCCGAAGGCTTTGTCGTAGCCCGTTACGGACTTGACTGGCGCACGCCCGACCCTACCTTCGTCTATCCGCGCCCAGGAGTATCCGGAAATGTAGAGCGCGAAGACAAGATCAGCATCCCCCACAGATACTAATGGAAAGACTCTCTCTCGAACAAATCCACGGGATCCTGCTCGATATAATGCTGGATATCGACAAGTTCTGCAAAGAATCAGGCATAGTCTACAGCCTCGCTTACGGGACCCTTCTCGGAGCCGTGCGCTACGGAGACTTCATCCCATGGGACGACGACGCCGACCTTATCATGCCAAGGGCCGATTTCGAACGATTCGTGGCTACCTACCCCAAGGACGGGCGCTACCACTGCATACGCAATACCGTCAGCGACAAGGAGTTCTATATATCAGGCTTTGCCAAGGTCCATGATCCGCATACCGACAAATTCGTAGGAAGCAGGAAATACCGCAGCCACTACGGCGTAAGTGTCGATATCTTCCCTCTCGATCCTCTGCCTGAAGACCCTCAGTCCCGGCATGCCCATATAGCCAGCGCCATCCACTACGGTAGGCGACTCAGGTGCCTTGGCAAACGCTTCCTGCACGGCTCGCCTCTCATGATGCTCGAATCACGACTGCTCGGCCGGCATTACCTGCTGAAAAAATGCGAACAGCTAACGCGCAGTATCAACCCCCAAGACACCAACCTGGTAGGCGTCCTGATGGGAGCTACCGGCTACCAAAACGTCCACCCAAAAGACTTTTTGGATGAGCCAGGCTCGATACTTTTCGCCGGCCACGAATTCCTGTGTCCTAAAGACACCGACGCATATCTGAGCCAGATCTACGGAAAAGACTACATAATCCCGCCGCCTGAGAATCAGCGCCAGGGGCACGGCGACCCTGTCTACCGGATCTGACCGGCGGCAAGCCTCAGCCAAATACGCTTTGCGCTAAGCGGAAGTTCCATGAAAGCATCCCTCACCGAAGGGATGTTTTCTTTGTCGTAACGGATGAAATTGGCCATGCAATAGTCCAGTACGGGCGCACGCATCCACGCCATCTCTTCGGGCCAACCCTTCGACTCGTAGAATTCGAACAGTTGGAGAAAACTTCGGGCCGATGCTTTGTGCCTCACTTCCCTGCTCTGACGCGTGAACGAAGCGGAGTTAGTACGGCGGTAGTGGTAGGGGGCTTGCCTGAGAAGAACAGCGGTCTCAGCCCGCGAGAGTATCTGAACACCGAGGATGATATCTTCGTGCATCCCGACTTTGGGATAGAACAGGTCGGGGGTATAGAGACTGCGCCTGATGAACTTACAAACGAGATATCCGTGGGCCCTTCGGGCCATAATCGCCTTCGCGAAATCCACGGGCTCGCGGTATTGCCTATCTTTGGCGATATGGATCTTGCCTCCGCCGTTTTCTTTGCAGATATAGTGGTATACCACGTCTGCGCCGGTCTTCCGGGCCTCTGCGACCAGCCTTTCGGCCATATCGGTGTCGACCCAGTCGTCTGAATCGACATGCATCACATAGTCGCCGGTTGCTACTTTAAGGCCGCTCAGGCGGGCCTGAGGCAAACCTTCATTGATCGGTTTGCGGATAATGCTAATTTTCGGCCGAAGAGCGGCAAACTCGCTGTCGATAATATCTTCCAGAATAGCGATACTCGCATCGGGCGAAGCGTCGTCGACAAAGATGTACTCAATGTCCTGCCATGTCTGGGCAAGAATGCTCCTGGCACAGTCGGCTATGTACTGCTCCACCTTATAGACCGGGATGATGACGCTTACTTTCATCTGTCGGGAAATGTAGTGGCAAATGCCTCGAGTATTACGGACCTGCTCTGCAGAAAACGGTCCTCGCTCATCTGCACATCGTTGATGCAAGCGAAATCGGCAGTGGGAGCCGCTATGAACCGGGCGATATCTTCGGCCGAATTGGTCGCAAGCGAGAGATGCTTCTGGGAGATTCGACGGCTCAGCGCCTTTCCCGTAAAATACATGTAATCCGTGAAGACATACTGGTTGAGATTGGCGTGGACCCTGATTGGTGTCAGTGTGGCCTCGATTTCTGGCCCGACCTTGGATATCACCTCAGCGCACGCGCTCTTAAGGAGCGGAGTAACAGAATGCTGCGGACGCACGAATGTCAGTCCGGCGGCTTTTCCCGCGGCCTTGCGGGCCATGCGGTCGCTGTGAAGGGTCTGCTGCTTGTAGCCGCCAAACGCAAACAAGTGGCGGGATAGTTTCTTGGCCGGCATACCCGAAGGGAAGAAATCATCTTCAGAGGTCGGTCTGAGAGGAAAAACGTCGTCGTTGAAATAGATGAACTTCTCCGAAAGACCCGGAATACGCCACAGAAACATCTCGATGGTGGTGCTGTTGAAGGTCGGGAGAAACTTTGCGGGGATAATGTCGCGGTGGAGCACCACGCACACCTCGGAGGCGACCTCCTCTGGGACCTGGCTTTCGAGGGCGACCACCAGGTAGATCTTGTCTATGAACGGCATATACCTATGGATCCCCGCTATGAGGTATCTGAGTGTTCCCCAATCCCTGAAGCGCTTCGAGGGCTCCCTGCCCGAAAAGGCTGCGTACTGCTCCTGCCACTTGGGGTCGGCCCCGTTTACGTATGTGATTACTGCATCGATCATTTTATATACTTTGCTGTGAAGGTGTCTGTCTTTGCGAGGTCTTCGGGAGTGCCTTCGAAAACAACCTGTCCGCCGCGCTCGCCGGCATCGGGGCCTAGGTCTATCACCCAGTCAGCCGCCCGGATCACGTCGGTGTTGTGCTCGACGACAATTATGCTGTGGCCGCGTTCAAGCAGAGCGTCGAAGGCCTTGAGAAGCCTCTCGACATCGCTGAAATGCAGGCCGGTAGTAGGCTCGTCGAAGATGAAAAGTATCTTTTCCCGGCCTTTGCGCTCGCGGCTCAGCGACAGGAAATATGCGAGTTTGATTCGCTGGCTCTCGCCACCCGAGAGGGTCGATGAACTTTGGGCGAGTTTGAGATACTCAAGGCCCACATCTACGAGCGGCTGGAGTTTGTCGGCAATTTCTTTGGCTTCGGGTTCTGGACCTTCGCCGAAGAACTCTATTGCCTCGGCTACGCTCATGTTGAGGATGTCGTCGACGTTCTTGCCCCGGTAGCGAACTTCGAGAATCTCGGGCTTGAAGCGCTTGCCGCCGCAGGACTCGCAGACCATGGTCACATCCGAGATGAACTGCATCTCAATTGTGACCACGCCTTCTCCCTGACACTCCGGGCAGCGTCCGCCGTCCTGGTTGAACGAGAAGAAGGAAGGGCCGAAGCCCGAGACCTTGGCGTACTGCTGGTCGGAGAGGAGCTTACGGATGAGGTCGTAAACCTTGAGGTAGGTCACGGGATTGGACCGGGTGCTCTTGCCGATGGGGTTTTGGTCGACGTACTCGACCCGTCCGATACGGTCGAGGTTGCCCTCGAGCCCCTTGAACGCGCCCGGCGCGTCGCCCGAGTCGTTGATGTGGCGGTAGAGTGCAGGATAGAGGATGTCGCCTACGAGAGTCGATTTGCCCGAACCGGACACGCCGCTCACGACGGTGAGCACTCCCAGCGGGAACTGTACGTCGATGGTCTTGAGGTTATGCTCCATCGCCCCGCGAAGGGTGATGCTGTATGTCCATGGGCGCTTCTCGCGCCGGTAGCGCGGTTTGCGTCCGCTCAGGTACTGAAGCGTCAGCGAACGGCGGAAGGTCTCTTCCGGCAGAGTATCGGAGTACTTTCCCTCGAACACTATCTCGCCTCCCTTGGCGCCGGCGAGCGGGCCCATGTCGATAAGCAAGTCGGCGGCGCGAATGATCTCCTCGTCGTGTTCGACCACGATGACGGTATTGCCAAGGTCGCGCAGACGGCGCAGAACGCCGATCAGGCGCTCGGTGTCGCGCGGATGAAGGCCGATCGAGGGCTCGTCGAGGATGTACATTGAGCCTACGAGCGAACTGCCGAGCGCAGTCACGAGGTTGACCCGCTGGCTTTCTCCGCCCGAGAGAGTATTCATCGCACGGATGAGCGTAAGGTAGCCAAGGCCCACATCTTCGATACACTGCAGGCGGCTCATGACCTCCGACAAAGGCTCGGCGATGATGCTGCGCTCGTCTTCGCTAAGGTCGATACCCTTAAAAAACGCCAGACACTGCTCCACATTCATCGAAAGGATGTCGTGTATGGTCTTGCCGGCGACCTTTACGTACAGCGCTTCCGGACGGAGCCTGCTGCCGTGGCAGGCCGAGCAGACGGTACGGCCGCTGAAGCGGCTGAGCATATACTTGTACTGGATCTTATAACGCTGAGTCTCGACCCACTCGAAGAATTCGTTGAGGCCGACGAGCCTGCCGGGATTGTCGTCGTAGGATTCGCCGGGCTTAGGCGGATCGCCTTCCCATATCATCCTCTTGGAGTGCTCGTCGAGTTTGAGGTAAGGAGTAAAGATATCGATGCCGTAATCGGCTGAGACCTCCACCATGTGGTCCTTGAACCAGCCCATCTTCTCGCCGCGCCAGCAGGCAATTGCCCCGTCGTAGATACTCTTCGTCTTATCGGGGATGACGAGGTCTTCACTGATACCTATTATCTTGCCAAGACCGCCGCACACGGGGCAGGCTCCGAGAGGACTGTTGAAGCTGAAAAGGAACTCGTCGGGCTCGCGGAACTTGATCCCATCGAGTTCGAGCCTCTCCGAGAAATGCCGCTCTTCTCCTCCTTCCGGGAGGAACGACATCTCACCCCTGCCGGCCTTGAACGCATCGCCGACAGAAGATATCAGGCGCGCACGGTCTGAGAAATCGCGGAAGCGGTCTACGAGGATCTGAGCCCCTTCTGGGACATCCCCGCTCTGCATCGCATCTTCTATCTTCAGAGGACTGCCATCTGCGAACAGGCGGCTGAAGCCCTCTTCCTTGAGAGCGAGCAGAGTCGCAATCTTGTCGCCGGACCAGTCGACCGGGGCGAGGATGTAGACTGTGCCGCTGACGCTCTCCAGCGCCCTCAGCACGTCGGCGACGCTGTCGGCATGGACCAGCCTGCCGGACACGGGGCTGTAGGTCTTGCCTATACGGGCGAAGATGAGGCGGAGGAAATCGTAAATTTCAGTGGTGGTGGCGACGGTCGAACGCGGATTGCGGACAGTAACCTTCTGCTCAATGGCGATAGCCGGGGGCACGCCCTCGATCGACTCCACGTCGGGCTTGTTCATCCTCCCAAGGAACTGCCTGGCATAGGACGAAAGGCTCTGGGCAAAACGCCTCTGGCCTTCGGCAAAGAGGGTGTCGAACGCAAGCGAGGACTTGCCCGAGCCGGACACGCCCGTGATGACCACGAACTTGCCGCGCGGGATCCCGACCGTCAGATGCTTGAGGTTGTTGACGGTGGCGTTTCTGATTATGATCTTGCCCTCTTCCATTATTTTTTACTGAATAACCATAGCCCCCCGAAGGTGAGCAGACCGTTGACTATCAGGAGGCTGAAACCGAGGTCGAAGCCCAGGAAGCGCTTGCCGCACACATTAAGGGCAACGCACAGAAGAGGCGCTGCAACGGCCACGAAGGGGGCGGCTTTGTCTCTCAGCGTCCTTTTAGTGAAGATACCGAAGAAGAACAGGCCAAGAAGCGGGCCGTAAGTGTATGATGCAAGTTTATAGACGAGATTGATGACTGCGTCGTCACTCACGGCAAAGAGTACGGTAATGACCGCAAGGAAAACGAGCGCAACGCAGGCATGGACGATCTTGCGTGTACGGTCTTCGGTCTTGCCGAGGAAGTCGACACAGAACGAAGTCGTGAGCGAGGTCATTGCAGCGCCTGCCGAAGGGTATGCTGCGGAGATGAGCCCGATGAGGAACACCACCCCGGCTCCCACTCCGAAATAGCGGCTGGCGATGGTCGGATAGATACTGTCGGTTTTCGTGATTCCAAGGGCGTCCAGACCACCCAGATGGTTGGTATAGACGCAGAGCAGGGCGCCCATCAGGAGGAAGAAAAGGTTGACCGCCACAATAATTCCTGCGGTGGTATACATATTCTTCTGAGCCGCCTTGATGTCTTTGCAGGCGAGGTTTTTCTGCATCATCGACTGGTCAAGCCCTGTCATTGCTACCGTCACGAAGATGCCCGAGACAAACTGCTTGATGGCATTGGTACCGTGGCTCCAGTCCCAGTCGAACCAATCAACGAAACGGCGGCCTTCGCCCACGGCGCCGACATTGGTGTTGAGCGCACTTCCGACCTCTGAGAACATGGTGCCGAAGTTCCATCCCATTTCCTTACAGATAATATAGATGGTAAGACCGACAGCCAGAAGCATAAAGGTCGTCTGAAGCACATCTGTCCAGATTATCGTCTTCACTCCGCCCTTGTAGGTGTAAAGCCACAGCAGGACAAGGAAGATGGCAGCAATGAGAGCAAAATGGAGAGTTCCTCCCGACCAGCTTCCGGGAAGGAAAGACTGGAAGACTATTATTACTACCATTATGCGCACTGCCGCACCCAGAAGGCGTGAAACCATGAATACGGCCGTGCCTGTTTTGTGGGAGCGCGGCCCGAACCTCTCCTCAAGGTAGGTGTAGATGGAGGTGAGGTTCATCTTGTAGTATAGAGGAAGAAGCGCTTTTGCAATAACTATGTAGCCCGCCACGAAGCCGAGCACCATGGGCATATAGAAGAAGTTCTGCACCCACACGTTACCCGGAACGGAGACGAAACTTACGCCCGAAATCGAGGCTCCGACCATTCCGTAGGCCACTATCGGCCAAGGTGCCTTCCTGTCTCCGCTGAAAAACGACTTGCTTCCCGCACCCTTGGATGTAAGGTGCGAGACCACGAAAAGCAGCGCCGTGTAGAGGGCGAATGCTATCAGGAAAACGGCCAGCGGAAACTCGTGCATACTCTATCTTACTGCGTGAAAAAGTCTCTTGAGTATTTCGAAGGATTCGCCGGCGAGCTTGTTCCAGAAATCGTCGTACATCTGGAGGGTCTTGTCAGCCCCGCTGTAGTGCACATCGCTGATGACCTTGTAGGCGATAAATGGCTTGCCGAGCTTGTAGCAGACCTGGGCGATTGCCGTCGATTCCATATCGCAGGCAAGGGCATCGGGGCGCACCGACTTCACCTTCTTGTCGTCGGCTTCAGTCTCGAGGAACTGGTCGCCGGTGCAGATTGTGCCGATATGAACCTTGGGGTCGGCGCCGAACTCGGCCGCTATCTTGCGAAGCAGGATGGGGTCGGCCTCAAAAAGGACAGGAAGCCCCTGAATCTGACCGGCTTCGTTCTCTACTCCGCACCACACGTCGTGGTAGGCACATGCGCTGCCTATCACCACATCGCCGATACCGACCACGGGATCGACTCCCCCGGCGCAGCCAGTGTTGATTATCAGGTCTACCTTGTCTTCTGCGAGGAGTCGGTAGGCCGCCACCGCAGCATTCACTTTGCCGATGCCGGATGCGCGGACCACAAAATCGGGATCGGAGCCGACGAGGCCTGTAACGAGCCTGTACTCCTTGTCCATTGCCGTGAGGATTCCTATTTTCATTGTATTGTGCGTGGTAATTGTGTTTTCTTTATGTAATTCTGCGGCTCAGGCATATCGTAGACACTCGAGCGCAGGAACCTGCCGAACTCGGCGACGTCTTTGAATTCTTTCTGCGCCTCAGGGGTGATGACCGGTCCGATGCCGATGCGCATCCGTTTCCCGTGCTTGTTGAATATCTCGGAAGGCAGTTTAAGAAGCCTTACCTTCCAGTTGATAAGCCCCAGGCGGTAGTAGAATTTGGAGTTGCCGTCGAAAAAGCGCACGGGGACTATCGGCACTCCGAGTTTCTTGATAAGCTTAATAGCCGCCTCCTGCCACTCCCTGTCGCGAACGCAGTGCTCCTTGGGGTTGAAATCAGACACCGCACCCGAAGGGAAAATGCCCATGGATCCGCCTCCTCGGATATGGAGCAGGCTCTCTTTAACTCCGTTGATACTCTCGGTCCTTGCAGCCTCGCGCTTCTCTCCGGTGGGAATCACGGTAATGAATGAGTCTTCGAGCGGCCACAGGCGTGCAAGCATCTTGTTGACCATCAGTTTATATGAAGGGTCGATGCGTCCGAACAGGTTGACAAGCGCGCAGCCGTCGATCCCGCCGTAGGGGTGGTTATGAATGGTAATGAACGAGCCCTTGGGAAGTTCTTCCAGCGGAACGCCTCCCACTTCGTAGTCAATACCGAGTTCTTCGAGCACGACCTCGCTGAAGTCCCATCCCTGCGTGTCGGCATGGTCATTGACGAGTTTCTCCAGACGCTTGAGCGAGAAGATTTTCTTGATGCCGCGGGCCAGGGCATTTCCGACCTTGCCTCTGAAGAGAGGCACGGCCTGCGCCATTTCTTCGACCGAAAGAAGTTCTCTCATCGGGCATCCTCCTCATCCTTGGACTGCGGACGCGGGTCGATTTCTGAATAGTACTTTGCGTCTTTTATGATAGTGACAAAATACATAAGGGCGAGAATCACGAGAATCACCGAGCCCACAAGGTCGAACGGTCCGACTACCACCGGTCTTCCGAAGATAATCCACTCCGTGAGGAAGTTACGCACGGGAGGGACGTGGATGAAGATGACGTTGACGATGAACACGATAAGCCTGAACTCGGTCGGCCCCATCTTGGCGTAAGTCAGTTTGTACTCACCCTTGAGGTGGGCGTTGACATTGACGTTGTTGGTGATGAGAAGGTAGAATAGCAGGCAGAACATGGCTATCCCGAAATTCTGCATCATCGCCGAAAGACCGGCTCCGACAAACATGATGATCTCGTTGATGCAATCCACGGTGTGGTCGAGATAGAAGCCGTAGACCGGCCTCTGCTGCTTGCGTACCCTGGCAAGGGTTCCGTCCAGGGAATCGCCGTACCAGTTGATGATCAGACCGAGATTGGCGAGCCACAGCCAGTGGATGTTGAGATTGGACAGCACGAAACCCGCGCAGATGACAAGGGCTCCTATAAAGCCAAACACGGTAAGGTGGTCGGAATTGACCCATTGGGGCTGCTTTCCGGCGAGCCACACGAGAGCCTTCTTTTCGAGGGCGTTGATAAGGGAAGTCTGTATCCTGTTAGACTGTTTTATTTCCATTTTCGTCTATTTTTGTAAAGTTTGCTAATTTACGCATTGTAGCCCAAAAAACCAATTTTTGGAATAACGCCCGAAAAGCCTTATCTTGGAGAGATTTTTACCAGCCAGACCAACAATGTCAGAAATCAAAGGATATATCTCCCAAATAGTCGGACCGGTAGTTGACGTCCATTTCGACTTTCCCCACGGGGCTCCCAAGAATCTTCCCCTTATCCACGAAGCGCTGACCACCGTCCGCGACGACGGCCGCACGATCGTTATCGAAGTGCAGCAGCACATAGGCGAAGACACCGTCAGATGCGTGGCGATGGACTCCACGGACGGCCTCAGAAGAGGCGTGGAGGTTTCCCTTACCGGTTCTTCAATCTCGATGCCGGTGGGCATGCAGATTCGCGGAAGGGTGATGAACGTCACAGGCGACGCCATTGACGGACTGGGCGAACTCGACAGAAGCGAAGTTCTGCCTATCCACCGCGATCCGCCCAAGTTCGAAGACCTCAAGACAACCAGCGAAGTTCTATACACCGGCATCAAGGTAATCGACCTGTTGGAGCCCTATCTCAAGGGCGGAAAAATCGGTCTTTTCGGCGGCGCAGGTGTCGGCAAGACCGTGCTGATCAAGGAACTCATCAACAACATCGCCAAAAAGCACAACGGATTCTCCGTCTTCGCCGGCGTGGGCGAGCGCACGAGGGAGGGCAACGACCTCCTTCGCGAAATGATCGAGTCCGGCGTCATCAAGTACGGCGAAGAGTTCGACAAGAGCATGGCGGAAGGTCGCTGGGACCTCTCCAAGGTCGATCGCGAACAACTTGCGAAGAGCCAGGTCGCGATGGTCTTTGGCCAGATGAACGAGCCGCCGGGAGCGCGCTCGAGCGTGGCGCTCAGCGGTCTGACGCTGGCAGAATCCCTGCGCGACAGCCCCAACCCCGAAGACCCCCACGACATCCTCCTTTTTATCGACAACATTTTCCGCTTCACTCAGGCCGGTTCCGAAGTCTCGGCCCTTCTCGGGCGTATGCCTTCGGCCGTAGGTTACCAACCTACCCTTGCCTCCGAGATGGGTAAGATGCAAGAGCGCATCACATCCACAAAGAACGGCTCGATCACTTCCGTACAGGCTGTCTACGTCCCCGCAGACGATCTCACTGACCCTGCCCCGGCGACTACATTCTCGCACCTCGATGCGACTACAGTTCTCAGCCGAAAGATAGCGGAACTGGGTATCTATCCCGCAGTGGATCCGCTTGAGTCCACATCGCGCATCCTCGATCCCAACATCGTCGGAGAAGACCACTACAACACTGCCCAGCGGGTCAAGCAGATTCTCCAGCGCAACAAGGAACTGCAGGACATCATCGCCATCCTCGGCATGGACGAATTATCCGACGAAGACAAACTGACGGTAAGCAGGGCAAGACGCATCCAGCGTTTCCTTTCGCAGCCCTTCCATGTGGCGGAGCAGTTTACCGGAGTCTTCGGAGAGATGGTCGACATAGAAGACACCGTCAAGGGCTTCAAGATGATACTCGACGGAGAGGTAGACCACATCCCCGAGCAGGCATTCCTCAACGTGGGCACCATCGAGCAGGCTATCGAGAAAGGTATCAAGATCCTCGAACAGTCCAAATGATAAAAGTCCGGATCATATCTCCCGAAAAGGAGCTCTTCCGCGGAGAGGCCGAGGCGGTGTTTCTGCCCGGCACCCTCGGCGAGTTCGAGGTTCTGGAGTCGCACGCACCCATAATATCATCCCTTACCGGGGGTGAGATCAAGTTGCGCCGCGACGGCTCAGTCGAGTCTTTCAGGATTGCATCGGGATTCGTCCGCACAGGGCGGGCAGAGATGACCATTTGTGTTGAAGAACAATGAAGAAGGTGCTGCTCATACTGCTTGGACTGTTCCTGGCGCTTTTCGGCGCCCTGGCGCAGGAGCTCGACATCGACGAGTACCTCTTCGGCCATGTGGGCGATGCCTACGGCTGGCACATAACTACCGTCAATGACAGACACATAACCATACATCTGCCGGTAATCGTCAGGAGCAAAACCACGGGTTGGCATGTCTTCAGTTCGAAACACATCGAAGAAGGCGAAGAGCATGAAGGCTTCGTGCTCGATTCCGACGGCAAGCTTAAGGAAAGGCAAGCGGACGGAACTCTTGTGAGGCCGCTGGATCTCTCCATCACCAAAAACGTGCTGGCGCTGATGCTAAACAGCCTCCTGCTGCTTCTGATCGTCCTCCTTACTGCCCGGTGGTACCGCCGCCACGATGCCGTCCGCGAGGTCCCCAGAGGCTTCACCGGCCTGATGGAGATGCTCATAATGATGGTCGAAAACGACATAGTCAAGGAGTGCGTCGGCGAGAATTACCGTCGGTACTCCCCTTACCTTCTGACCGCGTTCTTCTTCATTTTTATCAATAACCTGATGGGCATAGTCCCGTTCTTCCCCGGAGGAGCCAACGTCACGGGCAACATAGCGATCACCATGGTCCTCGCCCTGTTCACCTTCTTTGCCGTCAACATCTTCGGCAACAAACACTACTGGAAGGACATCCTCTGGCCCGATGTGCCGACCTGGCTCAAGGTTCCCCTTCCGCTTATGCCCCTTATCGAGATCATCGGGATGTTCACCAAGCCTTTCAGCTTGATGGTCAGGCTCTTTGCCAACATCCTCGCCGGCCACTTCATGATACTCGGAGTTATCGCGGTCATCTTCCTTACGGCAAAGATGGGGGTAGGACTCAACGCCGGACTCAGCGTAATCTCCGTACTGTTCGGCATCTTCATGGACATCCTCGAACTGCTGGTGGCCTTCATCCAGGCCTACGTGTTCACGATGCTCTCAAGCGTATTCATCGGATTATCACAACAAAAACAATAGTATTATGCTTCTTACAATGATTCTCCAGGCAGCCGCAGGTGCTGCAATCGGAAAAGCGGCAGCCGCCATCGGCGCCGCAGGCGCTGCTTTAGCCGCCGCCATCGGTATCGGCAAAATCGGCAAATCCGCCCTTGAAGCCGGAGCCCGTCAGCCCGAGTACACCAACAAGTACCAGCTGCTTGCCATCATCATCGGCGCTCTCGTGGAGGGTGCCTGCCTTTTCGCAATCCTCGTCTGTCTGCTCGGTATCCTGAGGTAAAACCATGTCTCTGATTACTCCTGATTTCGGCCTCCTGTTCTGGATGACCCTGATCTTTGCGGTGGTGTTCTTCATCCTCGCCAAGTTCGGTTTCCCGGTCATCACCGGAATGGTAGAGAAGAGATCGGACCGTATCGAAGAGAGCCTCAGAAAAGCCGACGAGGCCGAGAAATCCGTCGCTGAAGTCTCAGAGCGCGCAGAACAGATCATCCTCGAAGCCAAAGCCGAACAGGCCAGAATTCTGATGGAAGCCACAGCCTCCTCCGACGCAATAGTGGCCGCAGCAGAAGAAAAAGCCCGTGAGGAAGCCTCGAAGATAGTCGAACATGCCCGTACCGAGATAGCCGCAGAAAAGGAATCCGCTATGCGCGATATCCGCCGGATTGTCGCCGCGCTTTCTGTTGAAGTGGCCCGGAAGGTCGTCCGTGACGAACTCTCCGATGGTAACAGGCAGGAAGCCTACCTCGAAAGACTTATAGACGAAGTCCAAAGAAATTCCACCTCTGAGAAAAGCTGACGATAGATGAACACCGGAGCCATCTCAAGAAGATATGCAAAAGCTCTGCTCGAACTCTCGATGATTTCGGGCAGGGGTGAGGCCGACTATACCCAGGCCCTGCAGCTTCTCGAGCATCCGGAGCTGAAACCGGCCGCACTCGAAGAAGATCTGGCCAGCCTGGTCTCGCTTCTCGTACGCAACGGACGTCTGCCCTATGTGAAGTTCATTCTCCGCAGCTTCGTGGATCTCTACCGCTCCGAGCATGGGATAGTGGAAGTGCATCTTACCATGGCTTCCCCCACCCCCGGGCTCGAAGACAGACTTCGCGGGATTCTCACCGGGACTCTTGGCGGAACGATACTCTTCACATCCGAGGTTGACCCCGACCTTATAGGGGGATTTGTGCTTGAGGTGGACGACAAGGTGCTCAACGCTAGCGCCAAAGCCCAGATAGAGAAGATCCGCCGCAAGCTTGACGAACTCAACAAACGAATAGTGTAAATGGCACATAACAACATCAATCCCAGCGAAATATCCGACATCCTCCTTGGGCAGCTCCGGGGCATCGACACTTCCCTTCAATGGGAAGAAGTCGGCACCGTGCTGCAGGTCAGCGACGGCGTCGTCAGAATCCATGGCCTCGCCTCCTGCGAAGCCGGCGAACTGCTCGAATTCGAGAACGGCGAGATGGCCGTTGCGATGAACCTCGAAGAGGATAACGTGGGAGCCATCCTGCTCGGCAGCAGCGAAGACATTTCCGAAGGGATGAAGGTCTCGCGCACAAAGCGTATCGCATCCATCCGCGTATCTGAGCAGATGCTGGGAAGGGTCGTGGATCCACTGGGTAACCCCCTCGACGGACTGGGCGAGATAGGCGGCGAGCTCGCAGAGATGCCGCTTGAGCGCAAGGCCCCCGGAGTGATCTTCCGCCAGCCGGTAAACGAGCCTCTGCAGACAGGCCTCAAGGCTATCGACGCGATGATCCCGATCGGGCGCGGGCAGCGTGAGCTGATCATCGGCGATCGCCAGACGGGCAAGACCGCCATCGCCATCGACACTATCATCAATCAGCGGGAGGGCTACCTCAAGGGCAATCCCGTCTACTGTATCTACGTAGCCGTAGGTCAGAAAGGATCTACGGTCGCGAACATCGTGGAGACTCTCCGCTCCAAGGGCGCAATGGACTACACCGTAGTGGTCGCGGCCACTGCCGCCGACGCCGCTGCCGTGCGCTACTTCGCCCCATTCGCAGGTGCCGCTATAGGCGAGTTCTTCCGCGACACCGGCCGCCATGCTCTCGTGGTCTACGACGACCTCTCCAAGCAGGCGGTTGCCTATCGCGAGGTATCGCTCATCCTGCGCCGCCCTTCAGGCCGTGAGGCCTACCCGGGCGACGTGTTCTACCTCCACTCCAGACTGCTGGAGCGCGCGGCCAAAATCATCGGCCAGCAAGAGGTCGCAGAGCAGATGAACGACCTTCCGGAATCGCTCCGCGGAAGGGTCAAGGCCGGCGGGTCTCTGACCGCGCTGCCTATAATCGAGACTCAGGCGGGCGATGTGTCGGCCTACATCCCGACCAACGTAATTTCCATCACTGACGGCCAGATCTACCTCGAAGCCGGCCTTTTCAATCAGGGCCAGAGGCCTGCCGTCAATGTCGGTATCTCCGTGTCGCGAGTCGGAGGCGCCGCCCAGGTCAAGTCCATGAAAAAGGTCGCCGGTACCCTGAAGATTGAACAGGCCCAGTACTACGAACTCGAGTCGTTCTCGAAGTTCTCGTCCGACGTGGACAAGATTACGGCGATGGCTCTCGACAAGGGGCGCAAAAACACGAGACTGCTCATCCAGAGCCAGTACTCTCCTATGCCCGTCGGCGAGCAGATCGCAATTCTCTACTGCGGGACCCATTCGCTGATGGCACCAATAAGCATCGACCAGGTATCTGAGTTCCAGAACATGTTCCTTACCAAGATGAGGGCCGAGCACGCCGACGTGCTCGCTTCGCTTGCATCGGGAGCCCTCACGGAGCATGATGTCGCAGAGATCGAAAGCACTGCGGATCTCGTATGTAAGAGTCTTACTTTGTAACGGACTATGGCAACGCTCAAGGAGACCAAGGCACGCATCGCATCGGTTCGTAGCACGCTGAAGATAACTTCGGCGATGAAACTCGTAGCCTCGGCCAAACTGCGTAAAGCCCAGCAGGCTGCCGAGAACTGCGCCGTATATGAGCGTGAGCTTGAAGCCATCCTGAGCGCAATCGCCGTCGGAGGACGAGGCGCCGTAGAGTCGGCAGCCGAGGCTTCGGGAAAGATCGCGATCGTCGCTCTCAGTTCCAACACCTCTCTCTGCGGAGGATTCAACGTAAATGTCATCAAGAAGGCCAGAGAAGTTGTCCATGAATACGGCTCCGAACGGGTTACCGTGTATGCGATAGGGCATAAGGTGGCCGAGGCGCTGGCCAAGGACGGGCTGCGGTCCGTCCGGGATCTGGACGGACTCTCGGCTCGTCCTGCCTATGCCGAGGCCGCAGCGCTTGCCGACGAACTCGTGGAAGGATTCCGCTCCGGACTTTTCTCAAAGGTAGTGCTCGTATGGAACCATTTCGTCTCCACGGCATCTCAGAAACCGACTGTCGAAACCTACCTGCCTTTCAGGCTCGAAAGCGCACAGTCCTTCGCCTCGGTCGAGGACCTTCTTGCCGAATACCTGATTGAGCCCGACCTCGAGGCTCTCTACGACGAGCTGCTTCCCAAGACCATGCGTCTTCGCATCTATTCGCTGCTGCTCGACAGCGCTGCAGCGGAACACGCTGCCCGCACCGTTGCCATGCAGACGGCTACCGACAACGGAAACGAAATACTCGAGGAGTTGACCCTCGAGTATAACAAAGGACGTCAAGCCAAAATTACGGCGGAGATTCTGGATCTCGCCGGCGGGCAGATCTAATTGCCGCTCACCGTTCCCTCGAGCGGGGTCTCTTTTTTGAGATCTTCGTAGAACTCACATAAGGTCACGTATATATACGGAGCCAACCAGAGATAGCCTATGCCAAAGGTGAACACGCAGAGGATTGCCCAGCCGATGAAACTGAGATAGAGGAGGAAGAGCTCAGTCTTATGGCCTTTCATCAGTTTCTCGCTGTACTTGATGGCATCATAGGCTGAGAGTTCGGGCTTCTCTTCGAGAATGAACGGGGTCATCGAATAGGCCAGGCCCTTGATGATACCGGGGATGATGAGCAGACAAGTCCACAGGCAGATAAAAAGTTCCATCAGGAACATGCCCAGTACGCGGTGCAGATACTCACCGGTAAATGCTTTCTTGAACATCCCTTCGATGATGCCGTTCTGACTCTGGTCGCGGTCGAAGGCAAGAAAGCAATTGTAGAGAGCCACCTCGATGGGAAGAACCACGAATATCGTCACCAGCGGTGCCGCAAATGTAGTCGAGCCGGCAATGCCGCCAACTGCCATGAATACCAACATTGCAAGGACCAGCGGAGTCCAGTTGCCCCTGATTTTCGACAGAGCCGCAGCCCTGTATTCTTTACGCGTTTTCATATAGCTTTTATTTGGTTTTGTCTTTTGGCAGCGGCGA